>JAYUMN010000312.1:0-1565 GCA_043762595.1 Frankiales bacterium | reverse complement strand
GGCGGCCTGGCGATTGGGCTGACCGAGTCGCTGGTGGCCGGCTACGGCGTCACCCTCGGCGGAAAGGGAAGCCTGCAGGACGTCATCCCCTACCTGGTGATGCTCGTCGTCCTGCTCGTGCGGCCTTCCGGCCTGCTCGGCACCCGGGAGCTGACCCGTGTCTGATCTCGCCACCTCCGCGCGTGTCACCACCGACCCCGCGACGCCGAAGGCGCCCAGGCGCCGCCCCGGTGTGGGCACCCTCGTCCGCGTCGCCCTTGTCGTCGTCGTAGCCATCCTGCCGCTCTACGCCGAAAATGCCCTGCTCCAGACCGGCTTGTTCGCCATGGGCGCCGTTGTCGCGGCGATCGGCCTCACCGTCCTGGTCGGCGCCGCCGGGGAGCTCTCCCTGGCGCACGCGTTCTTCCTGGCGGTAGGGGCCTACGGCTACGCCTACCTGGCCGGCACCTCCGGGGTCGCGGCCGCCGGGGCCGCCGACGGTTTGGGCCTGCCTCCGTTGCTGGCTGCGGTGCTCGCTGTCCTGGCCGCGGGTGCGGCGGGGCTGATCTTCAGCCCGATCGCCTCGCGTCTGAGGGGCATCTACCTCGGGGTTGCCTCGCTCGCGCTGGTCGCCATCGGCTCCTACGTCTACGACAACTTCGAGACGCTGACCGGTGGCACCAATGGCCGGGCGCTGGCCGACTTCTCGGTGCCAGGCTTTTCCTTTGGCCCGGACAGCCCGATCCTCGTGGTCGCCGGGGTGGAGTTCCACCGCTACGAGAAGCTCTGGGAGCTCTTCCTCGTCCTGACCGTGCTGGCGTACCTGTTCGCGCAGAACATCCTGCGCGGCCGGATGGGCCGCGCCATGCAGACGATGCGCGACAGCGAGGTCGCCGCAGCGGTCATGGGCGTCGACGTCCGCCGGACCAAGGCCGGTGCGTTCGTCCTGTCGAGCATGTACGCCGGTCTCGGCGGGGTCATGATCGGGCTGGCGTTCACCCGCGTAACGCCGGAGTACTTCGTCCTGCCGCTGTCCATCAGCTACCTGGCGATGATCGTCATCGGCGGGCTCGGCTCGGTTGGCGGCGCCGCGCTCGGTGCCACGTTCGTGACCGTGCTGCCGTACCTGCTGCAGACGTACAGCGACCAGTTGCCGTTCGTGGCGATGCCCGGGAGCAGCGGCTACGACCCAGGCAAGATTGCCGCGTTGCTCTACGGCGCCGCCGTCATCGCCGTCGTCATGTTCGAGCCCGGCGGCCTCAACGCGCTCGGCAAGCGACTCACCGGGCGCCGCCCTCAGCGGGCCCTCGACCCGGTGCCCGACGGCCCCACCTCGACCCCACCCCCCGACCCCCACTCGTCCAACGACAGCCCTGCCCCCGCACGCACACCCACCGCACAGGAGGACACTGCATGACCACCCGAATCCGTACCGGCGCTGCGGTGCTACTCGCCCTCGCCCTCTCGGCGAGCGCCTGCAGCACCAAGGCCAAGGACTCCACCTCGAGCACCGGCGGAGGGGGCGCCGCCGGCGGTCTGAAGACGGGCCCCGGCGTCGACGCGAAGACCATCAGCCTAGGTGTCCT
>JAYUMN010000311.1:0-2458 GCA_043762595.1 Frankiales bacterium | reverse complement strand
GGAAGACGATCGTGGACTTCTCGCCGCCGAGCTCGAGAGGGTCTGCTGGTAGCGCAGGGCTCTCGAGACGAAGCGCACCAGCACAGGCTCACACGGGGGGCTGCTCGTAAAACCGCGCCCTGACATGGCGCAAAGAGTTCACGGTCTGCTTGTCGATACTCTAAGCACACGAGTACGAGGTCGCGCGTCTCGGCTTCGCCGCTTGTCCGCTGGCCGTTCGGCTACTGGGACCGTCCCTCGTGCCGGACAGGCGGCGTTTGCGCGGCTACATGCGTGCGTCCGGCCGGGTCAACTCGTTAGTCACGTCGCACTGCACCCGTCGCTGCGCCACCTGTGCCGTCTGCATGGCGGCTCTCTGTAGCTTTGTCTCTTTCGTCGCTGGCATGGCGACGATCGTCTGCCGCCTCATCGCGGTCCTTGCTTGCACCGACCCGATCGCCCTCAGACTCAAGCCGGTCCAAGGCACTGTTCTCACGGTGGGCGGCAGCAACAGCACGCCGGCGCACGGCCTGGCGTAGGGCGTCGATCAAGTCAGCTCGGTCCCCGGCTGCGGCGTCCCGGTCCTCGCCGGCCTGAACGCGATCCATTGCGGCCTGCCTATCGGCGGCAAAGGCCGCTGACCCTGAAGGCAAGGGCGCCGTGAGTGAGTCGAGACGATCCGCTCGGGTATCGCGCGCTTCGGCGGCTCGGTCGCGCCGTTCTGCCGCGACGTCTCGGCTGATCGCCTGACTGAGTAGCCGACCGATGTCGAGCTCCCGCCCGCCACTATCGGTGTCTCGGTCGTCCGCGGTGGCGTCACGCGCGTCTGCCAACCGGTCGCGCCCGTCGGCGACGTCGTCACGAACGTCAGCAGCGTCATCGCGGTAATCAGCGAGCCGGTCGCGTCTCGTCATCTTTTACCCGTCTCTTAGGGAACCAACGAGCGGGTAGGGCAGGAAGTGCAGCGGAGTAAAGCTCTCAGTCCCTTGTCCACCGACCAACTCCACGCGGGCACGACAGTACGCGCGCCGGTCGCGCGCCGGTCGGATGCCGCCACCGCGCGGACCCCGGAACAGACGATGCCGACTTGAACGGTCGGCCTTCGGCCAGCTGTCCTATGCAGGCCGCCCCCCGGATTGTGCGGGGCCGGCCCTCCCCGAGCAACGCGCCTCCTTGCTCACGGAGCCTCTGCGACCCCTCCGGGCGGCTTCGCGGCGGTAGGTGCGGTCCCACCTCGCTGCTGGGCGTCAGGCCGCCACTTTCACCGGGATGCTGGAGGACGTTCGCGACGACCCCTAACCCCCGGCCGCCGCGGCCGGGCCCCGAGCGGGCCTGGCCGCTGCCGTATGGCCATCTTGCACACCCCGACCGACATTCCACAGACTGAGTACCGACCCGCGGACCCCCGCTGGCGTGCACACGCTCGACCTATGACAGCAACCCAATCGCCTCGCCCGTCCACCGTCCCCGGCTTCGTCGTGCTCGACCTGGACGTGCCCGACCGCCAACCGCTGGCCGAGGTCGGCGACTACGAAGCAGGCCTGCGCAGCGTCGCCGTGGTGCAGGAGGAGTTCCACGACCAGCTCGACGCCAACGGCGCGGGCGGCGGGCGGGTAGAACAGCGTCAGGCAGGGTCTGGGGCGTGTTCAGCGGCGACCGGCAAGGACAGGACCACTTCTCGAGCTTTTGGATCCGTCCTGAGGGCGATGCGGAGCAAGGTCGCGTCGTCC
Organism: Frankiales bacterium; assembly: GCA_043762595.1. GTDB lineage: Bacteria > Actinomycetota > Actinomycetes > Mycobacteriales > SCTD01 > JAYSQK01. The sequence goes on along the minus strand of JAYUMN010000311.1, from coordinate 749 downwards.
GGCGGCGCCGGCAGGAAGCGCCTCACCACGCGCCACGGATGGGTCTCCCCACCGCTTTCAGCCGTCCAAGGTGTGTAGCAGGTTCCGAGGTCGTCGGTGAGGGTCAGGCCGATCTGCATCAACTGGTCTGCTGGCCAGTGACGCTCGCCGCGGGCGTCCTGGCTCTGCCCCGCGGCGGGCCGTCCTTCGAGGGCAACGCTCAATCGGTTGTCGAGCACGACGTCGACCAGTTGCACCTGGACATCACCGAGCCGTCCGACGTCCACTGGCGCGGTGTTAAGCAGGTGTCGGCGCGGGACCTGAGTGACCTCGACGAGGAAGACGTGGTCGTCCTGGTCGAACTCCAGATGCACGCGGCCGGCCTCGAGTCGCTCTGCGTGCATGGCTCCTGAGGCACCTTTTGGCGCGCTCATGATGTTGTTCGTGGTGCTGTCCAGGTCCGCCATAGGTGAACGTTAGGGCGATGTGACCTCCGACGAACTTGCGGGGCCTACAGGGCCCATCGCCCCGATCGCGAGACGCGCGACGCGGATGCCCAAGAGCATCTTCGAGCAAAGGCGGTGGCGCTGCAGAGCTGCCAGCCATGGTCGCCGCTGTCGAGGTGGTCATCACGACAACACTCTCCGGCCTAGTGGAGGCAGTCGCTCGGGGCAGCTCCATGCCTTGGCTGATCGGGCGGGTAGGTGCAGGTGCGCCAAGCCGCCGTAGTTGAAGACCACCTTTCTGACGGCCAGCGAGTAGCCAGGGGC
>JAYUMN010000310.1:0-2014 GCA_043762595.1 Frankiales bacterium | reverse complement strand
TTGACGACCTGCGTCGCGGCAAGGATCCGCTGCGGCCGCTGTTCAACGTCGCGCAGTACACGCTGACCTTCGCGGCCGCCAGGGTCGTGCTGCAGCTCGTTGCCGGGGACCTGCCGTCCTCCCCGTCGGCGTTCGCCCACCGGCACCTGCTCGGTGTCGCGTGCGCCGGGTTGGCCTTCCTCGTCGTCAACCACGGGCTTGTCGGCACCGCGATCGCCCTGTCGACCAACGTTCCGATCCATCAACAGCTACTCGACGACATCCGTTTCCAGGTGATCACCTCAGGCCTGCTGCTGTGCCTGACGCCGCTGGTACTGGTCGGCCTGGCCTTCTCGCCCGTGCTCGTCCTGGTCGTCCTGCTGCCGATCGAGGCGGTACGACGCAGCGCGATGCTGGCCCTGGCGCGTGAGCACGACGCACTGCACGACCCCCTGACCGGGCTGGCGAACCGCGCGCTGCTGCGCAGCCACCTGCAGGCCGCCGTCACCCATGCTGAACGGACCGGCGGCGGCGTCGCGTTGATCATGCTCGATCTTGACCACTTCAAGGAGATCAACGACACGCTCGGGCACTCCATCGGCGACGAGCTCCTCATTGATGTGGCCCGGCGACTGCAAGGTTCGGTCCGCCAGGACCAGGCATTCATCAGCCGGCTGGGTGGCGATGAGTTCGCGGTGGTCGCCGCCATCGACGGCGTCGGCGACCTGCAGCACAGTGCGTGCCGGCTGGCCGAGCGGTTGTCCTGGGTCCTGCAGGAACCCACCACGCTGGCGGGGGTCCGGGTCGACATCCAGGCCAGCATGGGGATCGCCCTGATGCCCGAGCACGGCGTCACCATCGACGACCTGCTGGCCCGCGCCGACGTCGCCCTGTACGCCGCGAAAGAGGTTCGGGGCGGCTGGAGCTTCTACGAGCCGGCTCGGGACCAGCACAGCCCGCAACGCCTCGGCCTGCTGGCCGAGCTCCGGGACGGTCTCGAACGAGGCGAGCTCGTGCTGCACTATCAACCCAAGTGTGAGGCCCGGTCCGGGCAGGTGATCGGGATGGAGGCGCTCGTCCGCTGGCAGCACCCGACCCGCGGCCTACTCAGTCCCGACGACTTCATCCCGATCGCCGAGCAGACGAGTCTGATCGGGCCGCTCACCCTGGTCGTGCTCACGCAGGCCGCAGCACAGCTCCGCCGGTGGCTCGACGCCGGCCTGCGCCTGCATGTGGCGGTCAACATCTCGGTGCGCCACCTCACCGACCTCAGCCTGCCCGCCCAGGTCGAGCGGATCCTGCGCGCCCATCAGGTCCCGGCCGCGCTGATGACCCTCGAGGTCACCGAAAGCACGATCATGAATGACCCGACCCGGGCCGTCACGGTGCTCGCCATGCTGCGGTCGCTCGGGGTGAAGATCGCCGTCGACGACTACGGCACCGGCTACTCCTCGCTGGCCTACCTCAAACGGCTGGCCGTCGACGAGCTGAAGATTGACAAGAGCTTCATCTTCGGCATGTTGGCCGGCGACGACAGCCCGGTCATCGTCCGTTCGACGATCGAGCTGGGGCACAACCTGGGGCTGCTGGTGACAGCCGAGGGGGTGGAGAACACGCAGACCTGGCAGGAGCTGCTGCCGCTCGGTTGCGACGTCGTGCAGGGCTACCACATCAGCCGCCCGATGCCCGGCGAGCAGACCATCGACTGGGTGCGGTCGTGGCAGCCACCGCTGCACCCCGTCACACCCCCCAACACAGCCGGCATGGCTGAGCATGCGCTGCCGCCGGCGATGGATCCGCCCATGACCCGCGAGAACGACCTTCCCGAAGCGTCACCATGTTGATGGGCCTGTGCGTCATCCTCGCCCTTGCCAGCGTCGCCCTCACCGGCGGCGACCTGCGCCGGCTCGCCGACCTGCGGGTGCAGGCCAAGGGGCTGCTCTACCTCGCACTCGCCGTCCAGGTGCTGATCACCGACTTCCTCACCACCTGGCCCCGCCCGGTCCTGGTCGTGGCCCACCTCCTCACCTACGCG
>JAYUMN010000309.1:0-10881 GCA_043762595.1 Frankiales bacterium | reverse complement strand
GGGGGCCGCCGGGATCGACTCGCCCAGGACGAGGCGCAGGACGTTGGCGACCTCGCGGGGGTCGCGCCCGCCGGCGCCGGTACCGGTCCGGAGCAGGGTCATCGGCGGCAGTGGCCCCCACTGGGTGACCAGCGTGGCCAACAACGCCGCCCCGGTCGGGGTCGTCGCCTCGTGCGGCGAGCCGCCGGCGACGACGGGGCGGCCGGCGAGCAGGGCCAGCACGGCCGGCGCGGGCACCGGCAGTGGGCCATGGGCGCCCCTGGTCGTGCCGGAGCCGAGGGCCAGCGGTGAGCAGTGCAACGTGGTCAGGCCGAGCTCGTGCAACCCGGTGACCGCACCGATCACGTCGGCGAGCGCGTCGAGGGCCCCCACCTCGTGGAAGTGGACCTGCTCGACGGGCACCCGGTGCACCGCCGCCTCGGCCGAGGCCAGCGCGCCGAACACCTCAAGCGCGGTACGTCGTACCGGGGCGGGCAGGTCGGCCGCGGTCAGGATCGCGCGGACGTCGGCCCAGGTGCGCGACGTGGCCGGCTCGGTGCACCGCACCTCGACCCTGGTGGCGCCGAGCCCGGCCCGGACCGCCGGCAGCGCCACCAGGGTGATCGGCTCGACCCCGAGCGAATCGATGGCCCGCTGGAGGGTGTTGAGTGCGACGCCGGCGTCGACGAGCGCACCAAGCAGCATGTCGCCGCTCGCCCCCGCTTGGCCGTCGATCCAACCAATCACCGCGCCCCCGCCCGGCGAGCCACCCGGGCGGCGAAGACCCCGGCCCCGAAGCCGTTATCGATGTTCACGACCGTCACACCGGGCGCACAGGAGTTGAGCATCCCGAGGAGCGCGGCGAGCCCGCCGAACGAGGCGCCGTACCCCACCGAGGTCGGTACCGCGACGAGCGGCGTGCCCACCAGCCCGCCGACCACCGACGGCAACGCGCCCTCCATCCCGGCGACGACGACCAGGCAGTCGGCCCGATCCAGGACCGGGCGCGCCGCGAGCAGCCGGTGCAGCCCGGCGACCCCGACGTCGTCGACCCGCTCCACCCGGGCACCGAACGCGCGGGCAGTCACCGCGGCTTCCTCGGCGACCGGGCCGTCCGAGGTGCCGGCGGCGAGCACCGCGACCAGACCCCGCGGCGCCGGCGGCTCGCCGACCAGAACGGTCCGCGCGTCGCTGCCCAGCGCTGCGGAGGTCTCCGGTGGGCATCTGGTGACCAGCACGTGCGGGGAACCGGCCCGGATGGCAGCCACGATGTCCAGGACCTGCTGGGTCGTTTTGCCCGCCGCGTAGACGACCTCCGGGTCGCCCGTGCGCAGCGCCCGGTGGGTGTCGACCAGGGCGTGCGCCAACTCGGCGTATGGCGCGACAGCAAGCACATCGAGGGCATCGGCCGGCGCGAGCGAGCCTGCCGCGACGGCCGCGAGCAGTCCTTGCACCTCGTCGCGGTCCACGAGCCCGGAGCATAATGCGGCCGGTCAGAGCTCGAAGATGACGTCGTCTGGGTCACGCCGGGGCGGCGCGGTGACCTCGCCGCCGACGCCCAGGCGAAGCACGAGTTGCGGTACGCCCGGCAGGCCGAGGTGCTCGCGGAGCTCGGCCCGAATGGCCACGTGCTCCACCGGCTGATTCAGGTACGACGCATGCACCCCTACTGCGGCGGCCCGCAGCAGCATCGCGGCGAGCGCGCGGCCGGCCAGCAACCAATCCGGCGGGCGGTCTCCCGGGGTGCACAACACCCCGATGATCGGCGCGTCCCGGCCCGGTCGGTCCTGTGCCGGCAGCGACGTACTGCTCGAGAAGTCGCGCTGCACGAATTCGGCCCGGTAGGAGGCCGCTGCGCCACGGGTGTGGTCGGTCGGCACACCATCAGCGTTGGTGTCGCCCGGCTCCCGCAACCACGGGGCGAGCTCGTCATCGACCCCGGCGCGCCGTACGAGCAGCCGGTCGGCGCGCTCGACCAGGCTGGCCAGGGTGGCCCGGTCCCCCGGTGTGCTGACGAGCCGAAACCAGACGCCGCAGGTCTGCGCGGCGGACTGCAGGTCGAACCGCAGCTCGCTCGGGGCGAGGTCCGCATCGAGGGGTCCACGGTCGGTACGGCGTCGTGGCACCGCCGCGAGCAGGGCGCGGTCGTGTTCGGTGCTGTCCCACGTGCCGACCTCGACGAGGCGTGCCAACGGTCCGCCGGCACCGTCCGGCTGGAATGTCGCGGCTGCCTCGTAGCCGTGTGCGCGCGCCGCGACGCAGGCAATCTCGACTGCAGCGCCGCAGGAGAGGGTGACTTCACGCCGGTGCGGATCGGTCGCCGTCAGCAGCCGGATCGGGTCCGCCCAGACGTCGAGCGTGTCCCCGCGCACCACGAAGCGCCACGGTTGGGTGTTGTGTTTCGACGGTGCCCAGCGAGCGACGGCGGCATACCAGGCCATTCTGGTCGCCGGGTCCGTTGATCCTCGCGGCTCGGTCGGCCAGGGCCGCGGCATGGACGTTGTGGTGCCCATGACTCCTCCTCGTCGTCCCCCTGGAGGATGTCTCGGCGCGGCAGGATCCACCAGGCACCAAGGTCCCCCCGGGTGCGGACCTTGGTCATCCACGGGGCTCCTGGACGCGGTGTGCGGAGAGGATGCGGTGTGCTCGGATTGTCCGCTGACATCGTCGGCTGCCTGTTCGACCTCGACGGGGTCCTGACCGATACCGCGCGCGTCCATGACGCGGCCTGGAAGCAGGTGTTCGACGAGGTCCTGGAACGGCACGGGGATGCGCGGCCGTTCGACTCGGCCGGCGATTACCAGACCTACGTCGACGGCAAGCGACGAGACGACGGGGTGCGGGACTTCCTGGCTAGCCGCGGTATCGCGTTGGCAGCGGGCCCGGCGGCCGACGACGACACGGTGGCCGGTGTCGCGCGGCGCAAGAACGAGCTCCTGCTGCGGCGGATCAGCACCGACGGAGTCACTGTCTTCGAGGGCTCACGCCGGTTTCTGCAGGCGGCGCGCGACGCGGGCCTGCGCCGGGTGGTCGTCTCGAGCAGCGCCAACGCCGGCGATGTGTTGCGCGTCACCGGCCTCGACGCGCTTGTCGAGGGGCGCATCGACGGTGTGCTGGCCGCGCGGCTGGGGCTACGGGGGAAGCCAGCTCCCGACATGTTCCTGGCAGGTGCGCGTCTGCTGGGCCTGGAGCCGGCCCGCTGCGCCGTCTTTGAGGATGCGGTCGCTGGCGTCGAGGCCGGCCGGTCGGGCGGGTTCGGTCAGGTCATCGGCGTCGACCGGGGAGGCCGCGCCGACCTGTTGCGCGCGCACGGCGCCGACCTTGTCGTCGGCGACCTGGCTGGGCTGCTGTGATCCGGCACGACGCGTTCTCGACCGAGCCCTGGCAGGTGCGGGAGACCAGCCTCGAGCTGGACCTGCTTGCCCAGAGTGAATCGCTGTTCGCCCTGTCCAACGGGCATCTGGGCTTGCGGGGTAACCTTGACGAGGGCGATCCCCACGGCATCCCGGGGACCTACCTCGGTGGGTTCTACGAGAGCCACCCGCTCCCGTACGCCGAGCGTGGCTACGGCTATCCCGAGGCCGGCCAAACGGTCGTCGACGTGACCAACGGCAAACTGGTGCGGTTGCTCGTCGGCGACGAGCCGCTCGACGTGCGGTTCGGCCGGCTGCTGGCACACGAGCGCGTCCTTGACCTGCGCGCTGGCACGCTTTTCCGGGAGCTCGAGTGGGAGTCCCCCGTCGGTGTGCGGGTGCGAATACGTTCAACCCGGCTCGTGTCGTTCACCCGCCGGGCGGTGGCCGCGATCGCCTACGAGGTCGAGCTGGTGGACAACTCGTCCCGGTTGACCCTGCAGTCGGAGCTGGTCGCTAACGAGACCCAGCCGGAGCGCAGCAAGGACCCCCGGACGGCTTCGGCTCTGCGCAGGCCACTGGTAGCGGTGTCGGGCCACCTGCAGGGCGATAGCGCGGTGCTGCTGCACCGCACCCGGATGAGCGGGCTGCTGTTGGCCGCAGGGATGGACCACCGGTTGTCCGCGCCCTGGCCGACCGTGGTCACGACGCAGGGCGACCAGGACTGGGCTCGCACGACGGTGGTCGGCGACGGCGCGCCGGGCCAGGTGCTGCGGCTCGAGAAGTTCCTTGCCTACGGCTGGTCCTCGGTGCGTCCGGAGCTCGCGGTCCGGGATCAGGTGTCAGCAGCGCTCGCCGATGCCAGCGCGTCGGGCTGGGCCTGCCTGCTTGCCGAGCAGCGGGCCTACCTCGACGCCTTCTGGGACAGCGCCGACGTCGAGGTCGACGGCGACCCGACGGTCCAGCAGGCTGTCCGGTTCGGGCTGTTCCACGTCCTGCAAGCCGGCGCCCGCTGCGAAGGCCGGGCGATCGCCTCGAAAGGGCTCACCGGACCGGGGTATGACGGCCACGCCTTCTGGGACACCGAGGGTTTCGTCCTGCCGGTCCTTACCTGGACGGTCCCGGAAACTGCTGCTGACGCGTTGCGTTGGCGGCACTCGACCCTGGAGCTCGCGGCCGACCGGGCCAGGACGCTCGACCTGCAGGGCGTTGCGCTGCCCTGGCGCACTATCCGTGGCGAGGAATGTTCGGCCTACTGGCCGGGGGGGACAGCGGGCTTCCATCTGAACGCCGATGTGGCCTACGCCTTGGAACGGCACCGGATCGTGACCGGCTCCGATGCGCTCGAGGCGGAGATCGGCCTCGAACTGCTGGTCGGGACCGCGCGGCTGTGGCTCTCGGTTGGTCACCAAGACGACCACGGGGCCTGGCACATCGACGGTGTCACGGGTCCCGACGAGTACTCCGCGGTCGCCGATGACAACATCTTCACCAACCTGATGGCCGCCCGCAACCTGCTGGCCGCTGCCGAGGCGTGCCTGCGCCACCCGGAGCAGGCCAGCCGGCTCGCCGTGAGCTCGCCGGAGACCGCAGCCTGGCGTGCGGCCGCCGATTCGGTGCATCTGCCGTTCGACGAACAGCGTGGCGTGCATGCGCAGTCGGCTGGCTTCACCGGCCACGCCGAATGGGACTTCGAGTCTTGGCGACACCGGTATCCGCTCCTGCTGCACGCCCCCTACGTCCAGCTATACCGCAAACAGGTCGTCAAACAGGCTGATCTGGTGCTCGCGATGCACTGGTGTCCTGAGCACTTCACGCCCGAGCAGAAGGCCCGTAACGTCGACTACTACGAGCGTCGGACGGTGCGCGACTCGTCGCTGTCCGCCTGCACCCAGGCCGTGATGTGCGCTGAGGTGGGCCACCTCGATCTGGCGCACGACTACCTCACCGAAGCTGCAACGATCGACCTGCACGACCTCCATAAGAACACCCGCGACGGGCTCCACATGGCCTCGCTCGCCGGGACCTGGATCGCCCTGGTCGAAGGGTTCGGCGGGCTACGTCTCGGGGCCGAGCAGCTGTGCCTCGACCCGCAGCTCCCCGACGACCTCGACCGGCTGGCCTTTCGACTCCGGTGGCGGGGTCAGCGGCTGCTCGTCGAGGTGACGCCGGGCCAGGTCCGCCTGTCGCTGCCCGATCCGGGATCGGTGGCGGTCGTCGTCGCCGGGCGAGCTGTCCAGGTCAGTGCCCAGGCGCCGATGACCGTGCCGTGGCGACGACGGGTGGCACTGCTGCCGGTACCGCCGCAGCCGGCCGGGCGCGAGGTCGTGCCCGAGCGCAGGTCCTAGGTCCCACCCGTCTGAGCTCCTTGGCCTCTGCCGGGGCCCGCACCGGCCGGCCGACGATGGCCAGTGGGTCTGGTAGCGGGGAGCAGTCATGGCGGATGCAAGCACCCCCCGGCGGTCCGTCCTGGGCTTGCTCGGCAGCATCCGGGCGTTGCCGGGCGATGCACTCGACAATGCGCGTCAGGCAGCTCGCGCACTTTCCGTGACGGTCGCCCAGCGGACCTTGCTCACCACCGAACTGGGCACCGGTGCCGACCAGGAAGCCGAACCAGGCGCCCTCGGCCGGCTGACGAGGCAGGAGTGCCTGGCGCTGCTCGCTGCCCGACAGGTTGGCCGGCTGGCCTACATCGCCAGGGCCGGCGTCCCGGACATCGTCGTCGTGAACTACGCGATGGACGGTCCGGCTGTGCTGATCGCCTCCGGTCCCGGTCCCAAGCTGCAGGCAGCCGAGCGCCGCGACGTGGTCGCCTTCGAGGTGGACGATATCGACGAGGCCGTCCGACGCGGCTGCAGCGTTGTCCTGGTCGGCCGGGCAAAGCGCCTGTCGACCGGCGAGCAGGATCGGTTGGCCGGGGCACTGCCGGAGCCCTGGGCGACCGGCCCGAGACGCGACATCATCCGGATCGAACCGGGACGGTTGGAGGGTCGGCGGCTCAGCTGATTGGCCGACGGTTGGACTCCCGAGCCGCCCAGGCCCGCTAACGTAGGCGGGTGCTCCTCCAGCCGCAGGCCCTCGAGATTGTCGCGATCGCCGGCGCGGCCATCGCGTTGATGTCACTCGGGGTGTGCCTCGCGTTGGCGGTCCGGGTCGGTCGGCTCGCCAGGGCGCACACCATCTTGACCGGCAGCGACGCCTCGGCGTCCTTCGTCGAGGTGGTTGGGCGCCAGCAGCGGGAGGCCGAGGGGCTGCGGGTCGATGTCCGCGCCGTTCGCGAGGACCTCGCAGCAGCCCGGGCGGACCTGTCCGGGGCGCTGCGGCACGTTGCGGTCGTCCGCTACGACGCGTTCGGCGACATGGGTGGCCGGCTGTCGTTCTCGGCCGCGCTGCTCGACGACGCTGGTGACGGCCTGGTGCTGACGAGCATCAACGGGCGCAGCGAGACCCGCACCTACGCGAAGGGTGTCGTCTCGGGTGAGAGCGATCACTCGTTGTCGCCGGAGGAGCTCGAGGCGATCGGCTATGCCACCAAAGCGCTGATCCGGCCGGCCGAGACGGTGGAGCCGCCGGCCCGCCGCCGCCGCTTCTCGCGGGCCTGACGTGCCGGGCACACCCCCGCCACGGTTCGGCTATCTCGGCCCGGCGGGCACCTTCGCCGAGGCCGCGCTCAGGACGCTACCGGCGGCGGCGCGGGCAGACCGGCAGCCGCACGCTTCGGTCGCTGCGGCCCTCGAGGCCGTACGCCGGGGCGAGTGCGACAGCGCGGTCGTGCCGATCGAGAACTCCGTCGAGGGCTCGGTGCCCACGACCCTTGACGAGCTCGCAACCGGCGAGCCCCTGCACATCGTGCGGGAGATCGTGCTGCCGGTCAGCTTCGCCCTGCTGGTGCGCCCCGGCACCAGCCACGCCGAGATCAGGACGGTGTCGACGCACCCGCACGCCGAGGCACAGTGCCGGCGTTGGCTGCGAGCCACCCTGCCGGACGCCGCCGTTGTGCTCGCACCCTCGACAGCCGACGCCGCGCGGTCGGTGTCCCAAGGCGTCTATGACGCGGCCATCTCCGCGCCGGTGGCAGCCGAGCACTACGGCCTGAGTCCGCTGGCCAGCGACATCCACGACAACGAGGGCGCCGTCACCCGGTTCGTGCTGGTGTCCCGGCCCGGGCCGCCGCCGGCCCCGACCGGGTCCGACCGGACCGCGCTGGTGGTGGTCGTCGACGATCGGCCCGGGTCGCTGCTCGGCATCCTGACGGAGTTCAGCGTGCGGGGCATCAACCTCACCCGGATCGAGTCCCGCCCAACCGGCGGGCAGCTCGGTCGTTACGTGTTTTCGATCGACTGCGAAGGCCACGTCGCCGATGCCCGGGTCGGTGAGGCGCTCTCGGCCCTGCGCCGCACCTGCAGCGAGGTGCGCTATCTCGGCAGCTTCCCGCGGGCTGATGGCGAACCGACGGTCGAGACGGCCGGCACCGCAGACCTCGACTTCACCGATGCCGCCGCGTGGCTGGCGGGGTTGCGCGCCGGAACCTGAGCCGCCGGTAGCCTCGGCGGGTGATCGACCTCAAGCTCCTGCGTGACGACCCCGAGCGGGTGCGCGCGTCCCAGATCGCCCGCGGTGATGACCCCGGGCTCGTCGACGCGCTCGTCACGGCCGACGGGGCCCGCCGGGCTGCCGTCACCCTTGCCGACACCCTGCGGGGTGAGCAGAAGGCTGCCTCCCAGCGCGTGCGCGGAGCGAGTCCGGCGGAGCGGCCGGCGTTGTTGGCAACGGCCACATCGCTTGCTGCCGACGTCAAGCAGGCCGAGCAGGCCCAGGCAGCGGCTGACGTCGACCTGCGCGCAGCCCATCTCGCGGTGCCCAACGTCATCCAGGGGGCCCCTCCAGGTGGCGAGGCCGATTTTCTCGTCCTCGAGCAGGTCGGCGATGTCCCGTCGTACGGGTTCCCGGTCAAAGATCATCTTGAGATCGGCGAGCGGATCAAGGCCATCGACACCGAGCGCGGGACCAAGGTCAGCGGCGCGCGGTTCGCCTTCCTGACCGGCGTCGGAGCGCTGCTGGAGCTGGCGTTGGTCAATCTGGCGATCGCGCGCGCCTGCGAGGCCGGCTTCACGCCGATGATCCCGCCGGCGCTGGTGCTGCCGTCGGCGATGGAGGGGACGGGCTTTCTCGGCGCGCACGCGGCGGAGGTCTACCAGCTCGCGGACGACGAGCTCTTCCTCGTCGGCACCGCCGAGGTGCCGCTGGCCGCCTACCACTCCGGCGAGGTCCTCGACGGCCTTCCCCTGCGCTACGCGGGCTTCTCGTCTTGCTTCCGGCGCGAGGCCGGCTCCTACGGCAAGGACACCCGCGGCATCATCCGGGTGCACCAATTCGATAAGGTCGAAATGTTTTCCTACGTCGCAGCCGAAGACGCCGTCGAGGAGCATCAGCGGCTGCTCGACCAGGAGAAGGCATTCCTCATCGAGCTCGAGCTGCCCTTTCGCGTGATCGACGTGGCAGCAGGTGATCTCGGTTCGTCCGCGGCGCGCAAGTTCGACTGCGAGGCCTGGTTGCCGTCGCAGCAGCGCTGGCTGGAGCTGACCTCGACCAGCAACTGCACCGACTTCCAGGCCCGGCGCCTCGGCATCCGGCGGCGGACGACGGCCGGCCCACGGGTGGTCGCGACGCTTAACGGCACCCTGTGCGCGGTGGGGCGGACGATCGCGGTGCTGCTCGAGGTGCACCAGCGCGAGGACGGCTCGGTGCACGTGCCGGCCGCCCTGCAGCCACTGCTCGGCGGCCGGACCGAGCTGGTGCCGGCGTGACCGCCCGGCCACGGCTCGTTGCGACCGACCTGGACGGCACGATCGTCCGCAGTGACGGGACCATCTCGGAGCGCACCCGCGCGGCGGTCGCCGCGGTGGAGGCGGCGGGTGTGCCGTTCGTCATGGTGACCGGCCGACCGCCTCGCTGGATGCACGACATTGCCGAGGCCACCGGCCATCGCGGGCTGGCGGTGTGCGCCAACGGTGCCGTCGTCTACGACCTGCACGCGCAGCAGGTGGTCCAGACCGACCTGCTGTCCGTCGAGGCGGCCAGGGAAGTCGTGGCGTCGCTGCGGCGGGAGCTGCCGGGCATCACGTTCGCCGTGGAGCGGCACGACACCGGCTTTGCGCACGAGCCGGCCTACCGACCGCGGTGGGACTCGGCCGACCCGGTGACCCAGGCCCCCGTCGAGCAGCTTCTCGCAGCCGGCGTCGCGAAGCTGCTCGCCCGGCACGAGGACATGGACGCCGACGACCTGCTCGCCGCGGCCCGCGTCGCTGTCGGCGACGGCGCGACCCTGACGCACTCCTCCTCCGACGGCCTGCTCGAGGTCAGCGCCGCGGGCGTGTCGAAGGCATCCGGGCTGGCCGCACTTGCGGCCTCGTACGGCGTCGATGCGGCCGATGTCGTCGCCTTCGGCGACATGCCCAACGATCTGCCGATGCTCATCTGGGCCGGCCGCGCGGTTGCCGTGGCCAATGCCCACCCCGAGGTGCTCGAGGTCGCCGACGAGGTCACCTCCGGCAACGACGAGGACGGTGTCGCACAGGTGCTCGAGCGCTGGTTCGGCGTACGCGCGCACTCGTGAAGACGTGGCCCCGGCCCTTGCTCGAGTGGACCCGGCGGGGGTCCTGACGCTGTCGCCGTTCGGCCGGGCGGTTGTCACGGCTCAGGTGCGGGGCGCAGCAGCGGGCTCAGCTGCGGGGCGCGGCGATCAGGGCTCAGAGGTACTGGCCGGTGCCGGTCGGGTGCGGGCCGGAGGCGGCGGACGTCAGGCCCGGCGGGAGCGCCGGCTGGGGGCCACCGCGCATCTGCTCGAGCTGCAGCTTCATCGCCATCTGCTGGGCGAACAGCGCGGTCTGGATGCCGTGGAACAGCCCCTCCAGCCAGCCGACCAGCTGGGCCTGGGCGATCCGTAGCTCGGCGTCGGACGGCACCGCGTTGTCGCTGAAGGGCAGCGTCAGCCGGTCCAGCTCCTCGCGCAGCTCCGGTGCGAGGCCGTCGGCCAGTTCCTTGATCGAGCTCTCGTGCACCTCGCGCAGCCGGGTGCGGGCTGCGTCGTCGAGTGGGGCGGCGCGCACCTCCTCGAGCAGCTGCTTGACCATCGAGCCGATCCGCATGACCTTGGCCGGCTGCTCGACCATCTCGGCCGGGCTGCGCTCCTCGACCGCGGCGAGCTCGACGTGCTGCCCGTCCTCGTCCACCATGACCACCTGCGGCTGCTCGCTCATAGCAAGCAGTGTCTCCCATCCGGCTGGCTCCACGCATGAGCTGCGACATCCGCGCGGTTCGTGCGCAGTTCCCTGCTCTGGCCGAAGGGCTCGCACACTTCGTCGGGCCGGGCGGCACCCAGGTGCCGGACGCGTTGGCCGTGGCGGCCGGGGACGGCTACCGCAGCACCGTCAGCCTCGACCGGCTGCTGGCGGCGCTGGCTACCTGACCTGCAGCAGCACCTTGCCGATGTGGCTGCTGGCCTCCAACAGCCGGTGCGCGTCGGCTACCCGCTCGAGCGGCAGCACCC
>JAYUMN010000308.1:0-1502 GCA_043762595.1 Frankiales bacterium | reverse complement strand
CGCGTCGACTCCTTCTTCGCGCTCGTGCCGATCGCCGCCGCGCTGCTGCTGCTGCGCGCCGGCAGGACCGGCCTCGCTGTCCTGGCCGGAATGCTGCTGCCCGCGCTGGTCGCGTTGGCCGATGGCGTCTTCGGCAGCCCCGTCTACCTTGCCACGATCAAGGTCCCGCTGGCCGAGATCGCCGTGGCGCTGCCGCTGCTCGCCGGCGCGGCGTACGCCCTGCGACGGCCACCTGGCTGGCTGGGCCCGCTCGGCCGGCGGCTCGCCCGCCCCGCTGCCGTCGCGGTCGTTGTCGGCGCGGCCTACGCGTGGTTGGTCCGACCGCACGTCTCGATCACCCGCGACATCCCCGAACGCTCACGCGGCGTCATCACCTCCCTGCAGCAGCGCGAGCACCTGCCGGTCGCCTTCCCCCGCGCCTACGACGAGCTGACGATGCGGTGGCTCAGTTGGTACCTCGGTCCGCTGGCCCTCAGCCTGGCGGTGCTCGGCCTGGCCTTGATGACGAGCCGGCTGCTGCGCGGGCGCGACCTGCGGCTGGCCCCCTTCGTGCTGCTGACCTTTGCCGTCACCGCCGTGTACGTCTGGAAACCGGCGATCCTGCCGGTGCAGTACTGGGCGACCCGGCGGTTCCTGCCGGTCAGCCTGCCCGGGCTGCTGCTGATCGCAGTCCTGCTGTGCCAGCAGCTGTGGACCCGGCAGCGGCTGCTCGCGGCAGCCCTCGGCGCCTCGGTGCTCGGCTTCCCGTTGGCGCTGCTCCCGGGGGCGACCCTGCCCCGGGACTACCTCGGGCTGGTCCCGGCCTTCCGGACGATGTGCGGCACGCTGCTGCCCAGCGACATCGTGCTGCTCGCCGGTGGGCCGCCGGCCACGACCGGACTGCCGCAGGCGGTAGCCGGCTACTGCCATGTGGCCGCCGCCTCGGTCGGGCCCGGCACCACGACGGCCAACGTCGCCCGGATCTCGGTCGCGGCGCACGCGCAGGGCCGGCGCCTGGTCGTGCTGTCGTCGGTCCCGCACCCGGCCGTGATGCCCGCCGGCGCGTCTTTCCGACCGGTGTTCGACGTGACCGTCCCCACGACGGCCCTGGTGATCTCGCATCGACCGGACGAGGTCTTCCCCTACCACCTCCAGCTGTTCGTCTCGGTCCTCTAGGCTCCTGGACCCGTGTCGATCACTTTGCACACCAGCGACGAGCCCCGCGTCTCCGTCCTCATCCTGACCCAGAAGGACGCCGGGCTCCTCGAGGCCTGCCTGGCCTCGTTGGCTCAGCACCTGCCGACCACGATCCCGGCCGAGGTCCTCATCCTGTGTAACGGGGCGTCCGCCGACGTCGTCGCCTTCGCACAGCGCCAGGTCGTCGGCGCGCAGGTGTTCGTGTCGCCGGTCAATCTCGGCTTCGGCGGCGGCAACAACCGGCTGGCCCGGGACGCCCGCGGCGAGTTGCTCCTGCTGCTCAACGACGATGCGGTCGTCCACCCCGGCTGGCTCGAACCCCTCGT
>JAYUMN010000307.1:0-12860 GCA_043762595.1 Frankiales bacterium | reverse complement strand
GCTCCCGGCACCGCCCTGCGGGACGGCCTCGAACGCATCCTGCGCGGCAACACCGGCGCCCTCATCGTGCTCGGCCACGACCGGGTCGTCGAATCGATCTGCACCGGCGGATTCGAGCTCGACGTCGACTTCTCCGCGACGCGGCTTCGTGAACTTTGCAAAATGGATGGCGCCCTGGTCCTCACCGGCGATCTGTCAAAGATCGTCCGGGCGGGCGTCCAGCTCGTCCCCGACCCCAACATCCTCACCGAAGAGACCGGCACCAGGCACCGCACCGCCGAGCGGGTCGCCAAGCAGAGTGGCTTCCCCGTCATCAGCGTCAGCCAGTCGATGCGCATCATCGCGCTCTACGTCGACGGCCGGCGCTACGTCCTGGATGACATCTCGGCCATCCTGTCCCGGGCCAACCAGGCACTGGCGACGCTGGAGCGATACAAGCTCCGGCTCGACGAGGTGGCCGGAACCCTTTCGGCGCTCGAGATCGAAGACCTGGTCACCGTCCGCGACGCGATGGCCGTCAGTCAGCGCTTGGAGATGGTGCGACGGATCGCCCAGGAAATCGAGGGTTACGTCGTCGAGCTCGGCACCGACGGTCGCTTGCTGATCCTGCAGCTCGACGAGTTGATGGCCGGCGTCGAGGGCGAGCGCGCGCTGATCGTGCGCGACTACCTCGGCAACGGGAGCGCCCGCAGGAGCCGCACCGTCGAAGACGCCCTTGCCGAGCTTGACGGGCTGTCCCCGACCGACCTGCTGGATCTCACTGCCATCGCTAAGGCGGTCGGCTTCACCGCCGGGGCCGAGGCCCTCGAGGCAGCAGTGAGTCCACGCGGGTTCCGGCTGCTCGCCAAGGTCCCGCGCCTGCCGGGGCTGGTGGTGGACCGGCTCATCGAGCATTTCGGCGGGCTGCAGAAGCTGTTGGCCGCCAGCATCGACGATCTGCAGGCGGTCGAGGGCGTCGGTGAGACCCGCGCCAGGAGTGTCCGGGAGGGTTTGTCCCGGTTGGCCGAGAGCTCGATCCTCGAGCGCTATGTCTGAGTCGGCGCCGATCGTGGCCGGCGATCCTGACGCCGGCGGCGGAGCATCCGGGTGGTCTGGATCGCGGCGAGCAGTAGTCCGAGACCGAGGGCAGCGATGGCCAACCGCCCCGACAGCACTGCCAGCAAGACGGATCCGACGGCCAGGACAGCCAACGCATCCGAGCTACGCCGCAATGCAGCATCGCTCATCGCAGGACTGCCCGGACGCTGTTGACCATCCGTTGCAGGTCGACGAGGAACACCGGCCCGGATTTGCCGCGCAGGACATCCACGACGTACGACGGCAGGACGCCATCCTCGGCGCCCGCCCCGTCGGCGGGGGGAAGCTCCGACGCAGCGACGACTGCGCGGACCTTGTCGACGGCCACCCCGACCGAGCTGGCGTCACCCGATGCATCCCCTCGCTCGAGCACCAGCACGTCGCCGTGGCTGCCCGGCGCCGGGCGAAGGTCGAGCACCGGCAGCGCCGTCCCGCGCAGGTCCAGCACCCCCGCGAGTGGCGGCGTCATCCCGGGCAGGTCGGCGAGCCCCTCGAGCCGGACGACCTCGCGTATCGCGGTGAGGGGAGTGGCGTACTCCCGCGCGCCGAGTGCGAACGTCACCAGGCCGGCACTCATCTGGTCGCCCCCAGCCGCTGGGTGAGGCTTCGACAGAGCGCTGCCAGCTCGCCGACCGACCGGCCACCGAGCTCCGCTGCGGTGGCGTCACCGGGCTGGCCGCCGAGGGTCTCGGCCGCTGCGGCGTACTCCCGGGCCGCCGCAGCGCGGTCGCCGAGCCGGTCGAGCACGCCGGCCAGCACGAAATGCCCGAGCCCGGCCCGGGGGGACAGGTAGACGGCTTTGCGCAGCTCCACGACCGCCTCCTCGTCACGGCCGCAGTTCACCAGGGCGAGACCGTGCAGGTAGCAGGCCTGGGCCTGGTCGACGTCGTGGGACCCGACGATCGTGGCGAGCTGGGCTGCCTCGGCGTACCGGCCCGTGCCGAGCAGCAGGCGGACATCGGCCAGACTGGGCCTGACTTCGGCAGTGGGGACGGGTGGGCCCCGCCGGGCACCCGATCGCCGCTCGACCTGTGGTGGCTGGGGGCCCTCCTCGGCCGTCCGGCGGTCGGGCAGCACCGCCCGGCGCTCGTCGCCGGGGTCCCGCCGGCGGTAGACGAAGGCGGCGGCGTCACCGGTCCCCAGCGGCACCAGCCGGAAGTCGTCGCTGACCTGCCAGAGCGTCTCGGCGTGGCCGAGGAACAGGTAGCCGCCGCCGCGCAAGATGGCGTGCAAGCGGGTCATCAAGGCCCGGGTGGTGTCGCGGGCGAAGTAGATGGTCACGTTGCGGCACAGCACCAGGTCGATTCGCTCCCCGGTGGCGAACGGCGGCGGCTCGGTCACCAGGTTGTGGTGTCGGAACTCCACCAGCTCACGCACCTCGGGGCGCACCTCGTACCGCCCCCCGGACGACGGTAGGAAAAAGCGCGCGAGATCGCCGGGAGCTGCCAGCTGCACCGCTCGCGCGCCGTAGCTGGCGGTACGGGCCGCCTCAAGGGCCCGTTCGCTCACATCGGTCGCGACGATCTTCACGTCCCACCCGCGGCTCGCCGGCAGCAGCTCGCGCAGCATCATCGCCGTCGTGTAGGGCTCCTCACCGGTCGAGCAGCCCGCGCTCCACACCCGCAGCCGCCGGCTGCCGGCCGCCGCCTTCACCAGCTCGGGCAGCACATGCTCGCGCAACGCCCGCACCTGCGGTGGGTTGCGGAAGAAATGGGTCTCCTGAATGGTCACTTCGTCGAGCAGCCGCTGCCGTTCCTGGGCCTGATCGAGCAGCAGCAGGTACGCCGGGACATCAGCTGCGCCGGTCGCCCGGAGCCGCTCAGCGATGCAGGCGCCGAGGGCTTCGCGTCGGCTCTGCGTGAAGACCAGGCCGGCGGCCCTCGCCAGCAGGGTGCGCAACGCCGCGAACTCCCCGTCCGACAGGGCGATCATGTCCGGCCCAGCAGTGCCAGCACAGCCGGCGCGACGTCGTGCACGCCGACCTGCTGTTCCACCGCGCCGAGCGCGAAGGCAGCCTGCGGCATGCCGTAGACCGTGCTGCTGGCCTCGTCCTGGCCGAGGGTCGGTGCGCCCCGGTCGCGCATCGCTTTGAGACCAACCGCACCGTCGCGACCCATCCCGGTCAGCAGCACGCCAACCGCGTCGGGGCCGAGCGTCAGCGCGATGCTGGTGAAGCACTGATCGATGCCCGGCACGTGGTGCTGGCCTGGCTCGGGGGGGCTGGCCCCGACTCGCAGCCGATCGTCGCGGACCAGCAGGTTGCTCCCGCTGGGTGCGATCGTCACCGTGCCCGGACGCAGCCGGCCGGCTCCTGTGCCGACGACGACCGGCATCGCGACCAGCCCGTCAAGCCAGGTGGCCAGACCTGCGATGAACCCCTCGGCCATGTGCTGGACGACCAGGACCGCCTGCGGAAGGTCGTCGGGCAGCGCTGCGAGCACTGTGAGCAGGGCTTGAGGGCCGCCGGTCGAGGCGCCGATCGCCACCAGCTTCACCCCGTCGACCGGCCAGGCGGGGAACGGACTGCTGCCGGCCGTCGACTGGCTGGCGCAGAGTGCCCCGGCAAGCGGCCGTCCTGCCAACGGGAGCCCCTGGCTGCGCAGTCGCCCTCGGGGATGGGTGATGACCCGCACCCGGGCGGCCACCTTGAGCCGGCGCCGGAGCTGTTCGGCGTGTTCGTCAAGCGTCTCGCGATCATTGGGACCGGGTTTGGCGAGCACGTCAACGGCGCCAGCCGCGAGGGCCTCCCGGGCGGCCGGGCCGGTCGGTCCCCCGATCAGCGTGCTGTAGACCAGGATCGGCATGGGGTGCGTAGCCATGATCCGTTCGATCGCCTCGATGCCGCTCATCACCGGCAGCTCGAGGTCCATCAAGATCACCGCCGGGCGCAGCCGGGCGACCAGCGTGACCGCTTCCTTGCCGTTGCGCGCCTCCCCGACGATCTCGAAATCCGCGCCGGCCTCGACGGCGGCCCGGGCGACCCGCCGGTGCGCCGCGCAGTCGTCGACGACGACGACGCCGAGCAGCGCTCCTGCACCCACCCTGCACCTGTGCCCTTCACCGGCGCCCGGACGGCGCCCCCAGGTGTGTCGTCCGGGAGGGTCTGGGTCTTGAGGTCAGCCAGCGGTCAGCCAGCGGTCAGCGCGAAACTTCCGCCACCGCGGGTCAGGGTCCCGACCCGCGCGAACACCAGGTAGGTCCCGGGCTGGGCCTGCGCCGTGCTCCCACCGCAGCCAGGCTGCGATCGCCGGCCGGACCACACGACGCTCGTCGACCGGGTCTCACCGGGCTGCAAAAGGACCGGCTCCAGCGACCCACCATTCGCGCAGTCGTCACTGGACCAGATCCGGTCGCTGCCCGACAGGATCCGCAGCTCGACGGCGCGGCTGCCGACATTGCGCCGGCAGGCAACCGGTCCGCCGTTGCGGATCGACAGCCGCAGCCCCGGTGTCGACCCACTCGCGTACGACGGGGAGTCCGCCGAAGCGATCAGCACGAGCACGCTGTCCGGGCAGGAGGCGACCGGACCCGCCGAGGGCGACCCGGTGCTCCCGGCGGTCACCCGTGCGGTCGGGGTCGCCAGCCCGGTGGCGGTCACCGCAGGTGGCGAAAGGGGCGTCGGGGTGGCGGTCACGGTGCGGGCGGGCGTGGGGCTGGTCGTGGGGTGGGCGAGCGCCACCGCATCCTTGCCGGTCTGGCTGCTGCCGGTGCAGGCCTTCAGCAGCACCAGCAGCAGCAGCAGCGCCCCACCGATGACGGCCCGCCGACGCCAGTAGGTCCCCGCTGCCAGCGGCCCGACCGGGTGCAGTGCCATCGGATCAGGCTAGCGGGGCATGCTGCACGAATGCCCGACCTGACCCGAGAGCTTTCCACCTGGTACGCCGGGGCAGCCAGGGACCTGCCCTGGCGCCGACCCGGCACCACCCCGTACGCCGTCCTGGTCAGCGAGGTGATGTTGCAGCAGACGCAGGTGTCGCGCGTCGTCCCGGCGTACGACGCGTGGCTCGCCCGCTGGCCGGACGCCGCCGGCCTGGCCGCCGCCGAGCCGGGCGAGGCGGTGCGGATGTGGGGCCGCCTGGGCTACCCGCGACGGGCCCTGCGGTTGCACGCCGCCGCCGTCGCGGTGGTCTCCCGGTATGGCGGCCAGCTCCCGACGACCGTGCCCGAGTTGCTCGAACTGCCGGGGGTAGGGGACTACACCGCCCGGGCGGTCGCGACGTTCGCCTTGCGGCAACGGCACCCGGTTGTCGACACCAACGTCCGCCGCGTTGTCGCCCGGCTGGTGGAGGGGCTCGCCGACGCGGCCGTCTCCCGCCGGGACCTGGCGCTGGTGGAGTCGCTGCTGCCCGCCGGCGGCGAGGCCGCGGCGACCGCCTCGATCGCCCTGATGGAGCTGGGGGCGGTGATCTGTACGGCCCGAGCACCCCTGTGCGCCCGCTGCCCGGTCGCCAGCCGGTGCGCCTGGCTGGCCGCGGGGCGACCCGAGCTCGACGCGGCGGTGCGCCACCCGCAGCGCTATGCGGGCACCGACCGACAAGTGAGGGGGCGGCTGCTCGGTGTGCTGCGTGACAGCACGAGGCCGGTCGCCGCCGATCTCCTCGCCCAGGTGTGGCACGAGTCGGTGCAGCGGGAGCGGGCCCTGGCGAGCCTGATCGTGGACGGTCTCGTGGATCAGCTCGCGGATGGGACGTACGCGTTGCCGGCGGGTCCCGGCACGCCGCCGGCCGGGCACCTGGTGGGGTGACCGGCCGGCGACGGCAGCTCCGTGCTGGGGTGCGACCTACTCGACCGGGCCGCCGCTGCCAGCCAGATCCACCGGCGGCGCGTCGGGCACCGACGCGGGCTTGGCCTCGCCACGGAAGCTGAACGTCGCCGTATCGCCCTCACCCTCGACGTCGACCACCACGATCTGGCCGGCCTTCAGGGTGCCGAACAAGATCTGCTCGGACAGGTTGTCCTCCAGCTCGCGCTGGATCGTCCGCCGCAGCGGACGGGCGCCGAGCACCGGATCGTAACCTTTCTTGGCCAGCAACTGCTTTGCCGCAGTGGTGACCTCGAGCCCCATGTCCTTGTTCTTGAGCTGGGTGTCGACCCGGTTCAGCATCAGATCCACGATGACCAGGATCTCGTCTTCGGACAGCTGGTGGAACACCACGATGTCATCGATCCGGTTGAGAAACTCAGGCCGGAAATGCTGCTTGAGCTCATCTTGGACCTTGGTCTTCATCCGCTCGTAGGCGCCGACTTTGTCGTTGTCCTTCTGGAACCCGAGGTTGAAGCCCTTACCGATATCGCGGGTGCCGAGGTTAGAAGTCATGATCAGCACGGTGTTCTTGAAGTCCACGATGCGGCCCTGGGAATCGGTGAGGCGACCGTCCTCGAGGATCTGCAGCAGCGTGTTGAAGACGTCCGGGTGGGCCTTCTCGACCTCATCGAACAGCACCACCGAGAAGGGCTTGCGGCGCACCTTCTCGGTGAGCTGACCACCCTCGTCGTAGCCGACGTAGCCGGGCGGCGAGCCGACCAGCCGCGACACGGTGTGCTTCTCCATGAACTCGCTCATGTCGAGCGTGATCAGGCTGTCCTCATCGCCGAACAGGAACTCGGCGAGCGTCTTGGCGAGCTCGGTCTTCCCGACGCCGGACGGGCCGGCGAAGATGAAGGAGCCACCGGGTCGCTTCGGATCCTTCAGGCCGGCCCGGGTGCGCCGGATCGCCTGCGAGACTGCCTTGATGGCCTGCTCCTGCCCGATGACCCGCCGGTGCAGCTCGTCCTCCATGCGCAGCAGCCGAGCGGTCTCCTCCTCGGTGAGCTTGAAGACCGGGATGCCAGTCCAGATGGCGAGGACCTCGGCGATCTGCTCATCGTCGACCTCGGCGACGACGTCCATGTCGCCCGCCTTCCACTCCTTCTCCCGCTGCGCCTTCTCGGCGAGCAGGTTCTTCTCCTTGTCACGCAGGGAGGCAGCCTTCTCGAAGTCCTGCGCGTCGATCGCGGACTCCTTGTCCCGGCGGACGCCGGCGATGCGCTCGTCGAACTCGCGCAGGTCCGGCGGCGCGGTCATCCGACGGATGCGCATCCGCGAACCGGCCTCGTCGATAAGGTCGATCGCTTTGTCGGGCAGGAACCGGTCGCTGATGTAGCGGTCGGCGAGGGTCGCGGCGGCTACCAGCGCCGCATCGGTGATCGAGACCCGGTGGTGCGCCTCATAGCGGTCCCGCAGGCCCTTGAGGATCTCAATGGTGTGCGCCAGCGACGGCTCCGGGACCTGGATCGGTTGGAACCGCCGCTCCAGGGCGGCGTCCTTCTCCAGATGTTTGCGGTACTCGTCGAGCGTCGTGGCACCGATCGTCTGCAGCTCGCCGCGGGCCAACATCGGCTTCAGGATGCTGGCGGCGTCGATCGCGCCCTCGGCCGCGCCCGCGCCGACCAGGGTGTGCAGCTCGTCGATGAACAAGATGATGTCGCCGCGGGTGCGAATCTCCTTGAGTACCTTCTTCAGCCGCTCCTCGAAGTCGCCGCGGTAACGGCTGCCGGCGACCAAGGCACCGAGATCGAGCGTGTAAAGCTGCTTGTCCTTCAATGTCTCGGGCACCTCGCCCTTGACGATCGCCTGGGCCAACCCCTCGACCACAGCCGTCTTGCCAACGCCGGGCTCACCAATCAGGACGGGGTTGTTCTTCGTCCGCCGAGACAGCACCTGCATGACCCGCTCGATCTCCTTCTCGCGCCCGATCACCGGGTCGAGCTTGGACTCGCGCGCCGCCTGGGTGAGGTTTCGGCCGAACTGGTCAAGCACGAGCGAGGTCGACGGGGTGCCCTCGGCCGGCCCGCCGGGGGTGGCCGACTCCTTGCCCTGGTAGCCACTGAGGAGCTGGATGACCTGCTGGCGCACCCGGTTGAGGTCCGCCCCGAGCTTGACGAGGACCTGCGCGGCGACACCCTCGCCCTCGCGGATCAATCCGAGCAGGATGTGCTCGGTACCGATGTAGTTGTGCCCCAGCTGCAGCGCCTCGCGCAACGACAGCTCCAGGACCTTCTTGGCCCGGGGGGTGAACGGGATGTGACCGGACGGCGCCTGCTGGCCCTGGCCGATGATTTCCTCGACCTGGCTGCGGACACCCTCCAATGAAATGCCGAGGGATTCGAGCGCCTTTGCGGCGACGCCCTCGCCCTCATGGATCAGCCCGAGCAGGATGTGCTCGGTGCCGATGTAGTTGTGGTTGAGCATCCGGGCCTCTTCTTGGGCCAGGACGACCACGCGGCGGGCTCGGTCTGTAAACCTCTCGAACATACTGGCGCTCCTCACGGGGCGGGGTGCCGGACCGGCCCGACCTCCTCCGCACAGTAGACCCGGACGACGATCCCCGACTGGTGAGCGTCGACCTCGTCCGATGTCAGCTTCAACCATGCACCTCGCGGGACCGTTCCCGCTGCACGGAGCCGACCGGATACGCCGACAGCAGAACGGCCCACGCCGGTCGGCGCGGGCCGTTTGCTCACAAGGGTGGCGCGAGGGCCAGGCCGAGCTAGTGCGCCGCCTCGTACGACTCGACGACCGCAGACGACAGGCGCCCCCGCTCGCTGACAGTGTGGCCGTGCTCGCGAGCCCACTCCCGGATCGCCTGGACGCGATCCCGGTCGCTGCTGCCGGCCGGTTTGGCCGCGCGGGCCGACCGCCTCGGGGCGACCGAGCCAGCCCGGCCGGCCCGGCGGGCTGCCCCGACATACGGCGCAAAGGCATCACGCAGTTCTGTCGCGTGCTCCTCACAGACGTCGATCTCATACGTTGACCCGTCCAAGCCGAACGCGATTGTCTCCTCGCCTTCGACCTCGTCTTCGTGCAGGTCGCACACGAGCAGGACCTGGACTCTTTGCGCCATAGTTTTCCTCGATTGCTCAGAAACGAAGTCCGAGCATTGCACGGCTGGCTGCACAATTGCAAACCCGGCGGTACTGGAAGGGCTTTTCAGACGTTTGTGTCAACGGCGTTGGGGCGGCTGGCAATGGGCCGGACGAGGGGGAACAGGATCGTCTCGCGAATGGGCTGGCCGGTGAGCAGCATCACGAGCCGGTCGATTCCCATCCCTTGGCCGCCCATCGGTGGCGCGCCGTGCTCGAGCGCCCGCAGAAAGTCCTCGTCCAACTGCATCGCCTCGGCGTCCCCGCCGGCCGCTTTCAGCGACTGCGCGGTGAGCCTGCGGCGCTGCTCGACCGGGTCGACCAGCTCGGAATAGCCGGTGGCTAACTCGACCCCACCGACGACGAGGTCCCAGGCCTCGGCGAGCCGCGGATCGTCCCGGTGCTGACGGGCCAGTGGCCGCGCGCTGACCGGGTAGTCACGAACGAAGGTCGGCTGCACCAGGGTGTGCTCGACGAGCCGCTCGAACAGCTCGAGGGCGACCTCGCCGGCGTCCCAACCGGGTTGTAGGGCGACCTCGCGGGTGGCCGCGACCGCGACCAGGTCCGCGAGCGGCGTCTCCACATCCACCGGCTCGCCGAGCACCTCGGCAAGCAGTTCGTGCAGCGTGGCGCTGCGCCACGGCGCTTCGAGGTCGACGGCGCCGTCCGCAACCACGGTGCGACCGATCGCCCGGGCCGCCTCGAGCACCAGCACCCGGGTCAGGTCGGCCACCGTGTCGTAGTCGCCGTACGCCTCGTAGAACTCGAGCATCGTGAACTCCGGGAAGTGCGTGCCGTCGATGCCCTCGTTGCGGAAGTTCTTGCCGATCTCGAAAACCCGGTCGATGCCACCGACGACCGCGCGCTTGAGGTAGAGCTCGAGAGCGATGCGCAGGGTCACATCGAGGTCGAGCGCATTGAGGTGGGTCGTGAAGGGTCGGGCGGCCGCACCGCCGTGGACCAGCTGCAAGCTGGGCGTCTCGACCTCGACGAAGTCCCTGCCATGCAGCACCGCTCGCACAGTGCGTACGACGGTCGCACGGTCACGGACCATCTGCCGGCTGGTGGGGTTGACGACCAGGTCGACGTAGCGCTGCCGCACCCTCGCCTCGGGATCAGTGAGCCCGCGATGCTTGTCGGGCAGCGGCCGCAGCGCCTTGCTCGTCAGTTGCCAGTCGGCGGCGAGGATGCTGAGTTCGCCACGGCGGCTGCTGATGACCTCGCCGGTGACCCCGACATGGTCGCCGAGGTCGACATCGGCCTTCCAGGCCGCGAGCCGGGCCTCCCCCACGCCCTCGAGGCTGATCATCACCTGGAGCTGGGCGGCGCCCTCCTGCACGGTGGCGAAACACAGCTTGCCGCCGGTGCGGGCCAGCACGACCCGGCCGGCCACCGCGACAGTCTCCCCGGTCCGGGTGTCGACCTCGATCGCGGGATGGGCGGCCCGGACCTGCTCCAGCGTCGCAGTGCGCGGATAGCCGAGCGGGTACGGCGGGGTGCCGGCCGCGACCAGCCGGTCGTACTTCTCGCGGCGGACCCTGACCTGCTCGTTGTCGGTCGGGACGGCAGAGGGCTCGGACACGTTTCGGAGCCTACTGAGCCCCGGCCTGCGCCGATCTTGACGATCTGGTCGACGACAACATCGTCAAGATCGGCCGGCTGCTGGGGGTTCCGCGAGTGAGGTGTTCTTCTCGAACACCAGGCGCAGGCCGATCAGGGTGAGGTCGGGCTCGTGCAGGTGGACGGTCTCGCAGTGGGCGATCACCAGCGAGGCGAGCCCGCCGGTGGCGACGACGGTCGCGGTGCCACCGAGCTCGGCCACGACCCGGCGGACGAGCCCGTCGACCTGGCCGGCAAAGCCGTAGAGGATGCCGGACTGCAACGCCTCGACGGTGTTCTTGCCGATCGCCGACCGCGGGACGACGAGCTCCACCTTGCGCAGTTGGGCAGCCCGGGAGGCGAGCGCCTCGACCGAGATCTCGATGCCGGGGGCGAGCGCGCCGCCGAGGAACTCCCCCTTGGCGCTGACGACGTCGAGGTTGGTGGAGGTTCCGAAGTCGACGATGACGACCGGTCCGCCGTACAAATGGTGGGCGGCGAGGGTGTTGACGACGCGGTCGGCCCCGACCTCTTTGGGATTGTCGAACAGCAGCGGGACGCCGGTCCGCACGCCCGGCTCGACGATGACGGTCGGCACACCGGCGTAGTAGCGACCGAGCATCGTGCGCATCTCGCGGAGGACAGCCGGGACGGTCGAGCAGAGCGAGATGCCGGTGACCGGCGTGCCGTCGAGCAGGCCGCGGAAGGTGAGCATCAGTTCGTCGGCGGTCCCGCGCGTATCGGTCTTGACCCGCCAGGTGTGGACGATGCGCTCGCCGGCGAACACGCCGAGCACGGTGTTGGTGTTGCCGATGTCGATGGCGAGCAACATCAGCGCAGCCGCAGGTCGAGGCCCAGATCGAGCACCGGGGCGGAATGGGTGAGCGCCCCGACCGACAGGTAGTCGACGCCGGTGCGGGCAACGGCGAGGGCGCGGTCCAGCGTCAGCCCGCCGGACGCCTCGCTGCGCACGCCGCGGGACCGGCACACCTCGACCGACCTGGTCATCTGCTCAAGGGACATGTTGTCGAGCAGGACGAGATCGGCGCCGGCAGCGACGACCTCGACCACCTGCTCGACGGTGTCGCACTCGACCTCGACCTCCAGGCCGGGAAAGCTCCGCCGGACCGCCTCGAACGCCTTGGCCACCCCGCCGGCCGCGACGACGTGGTTGTCCTTGACGAGCGCAGCGTCCGACAGCCCCATCCGGTGGTTGACGCCGCCGCCGACGCGCACCGCGTATTTCTCCAGCATGCGTAGCGACGGCGTCGTCTTACGGGTATCCCTGATCGCCGCACCGGTGCCGGCCACTGCGTCAACCCAGACGCGGGTGAGGGTCGCGACCCCGGACAGGTGGCAGAGCAGGTTGAGCGCGGAACGCTCGGCGGTGAGCAGCGTCCGGACCGGCCCGGTCACCTCGAGCACCGACTCGCCGGATACCGCTGCCCCGTCCCCCCTCACCACCAGCCACTCGACCGTACCGACCACCTCGACGCAGGCCATCGCCACGGCGCTGCCGGCGACGACCCCGTCGGCGCGGGGCACGAACGCCGCCGTGCCGACCAGCTCCGCTGGCACGGTCGCGACGCTTGTCACGTCGACCCCGCCGGCGAGGTCCTCGGCCACGGTCCGCCGCGCCAACTCCTCGACTGAGCCCGGGTCGAGCCCGGCCCGGGCGAGCTGCGCCGACGTCGCTGCCGACAGCCCCATCACCGCTTGAACGGCCGGTACGTCGTACCGGTTCGATCGGTCACCAGATGCCCCCACCAGGCGTCGGACGCCGCCGGGAAGTCCTCCCGCCAGTGCGCGCCGCGCGTCTCCTCGCGCAGCTGGGCGGCGGCAACGAGAGCCGTGGCGACCGCGTGCAGATCGGTGGCCTCCCAGGCCGCGGGGGACGGCTGCGAGGATGGCCGATCGGCGAGCGAGTTGAGCGACTTCGCCGTCGCAGCCAGCGATGCGGCGCTCCTCAGGACACCGGCGCCCGCAGTCATGGTCCGCGCCAGATCGTCGCGAGTGGTCGGGTCGAGCAGCACGGCCGGGCCGGTGCGCGGGACGGGGGTCTGCTGCGGAGGCAGCCCGGCGGCGAGGTCGTCGCCGATACGGGCCGCGAAGACGAGGCCCTCCAGCAGGCTGTTGCTGGCCAGCCGGTTGGCGCCGTGCACACCGGTACAGGCCACCTCCCCGCAGGCGTAGAGGCCGCGTACGGTCGTGTGCCCATCGAGGTCGGTCACGATGCCGCCGCTGGCGTAGTGGGCTGCCGGCGCGACCGGGATCGGCTCGGT
>JAYUMN010000306.1:0-1735 GCA_043762595.1 Frankiales bacterium | reverse complement strand
CCCCTGCGTGGTGACTTCGCCCAGCTCCCGGGCTTCGACGCCAACGGCATCCGCGCTCTGCCCGGCGGGCAGCTGGTGATCAACCGCTCGGCTGACGGGGCGCTGTTCCGCGTCAATCCCATGACCGGTGTTGCGGACCGGATCGAGACGACCGGCCGCGTGCTCACCTCCGGTGACGGCCTCGAGCTGCGCGGCTCGACGCTGTACGACGTGTACGGCTTCAGCCGCGACAGCATCGCGGTCATCAAGCTTGGCCGCGGCGCCCGCACCGCCACCGTGACCCGGGAGCTGACCAACAGCCACCTCGACCGGCCGACCACCACCACCTTTGTGGCCGGTGCGCTCTGGACGGTTAACGGCCGCTTCTCGACCCCACCCACGCCGACCACGTCGTACAGCGTGGTCCGGGTATCGACAAGCGTTGACAACCCACGGTCGTGAACGTGTTCCAGCTGCGTCCCCCAGTGCCGCGGCTGGTTCCTTTGTCGAGCGGCACGACAGCGTTCAGGGCCCTCAGCTGATCGCCAAGCCGGAGCGGTAGCACGTCGTGGAGCTGGTGCGGCAGGGCGCGGATCTCGCATCGGCGAAGGCGTACCAGCGGGTCTCCGGAGCCGGCTTCGGTCACTGCCACCTGGCGACCGAGGTGGCGCGCGGCTGGTCGGGGGCAGGCCTTCGGCGCTTCTGCAATGACCCGGGTCCCGTGGTTGACGACATCGGTCTGCTGGCCTGACGGCAGGTGACCGGACTCACCTTCCGGTGGGGAAGGGTGCGTCTGATGGAAGCGCTGTAGAAGATGCCGTCCCTGGATGCGCTGGCGAGCGATCGCTGAGAGACGACGCCGTAAGGCGTGGCAGTCGAGTACGGGCGATGCGGTGGGTTCGATTCCTACCGACGGCACTGGAGTTCGAGCATGACCATGGCGACGATCTGGTCGGCGACCCGCCGCAGCGGGCGACCCTTTCTTCGAAATAGGCGGGGCGGTGGTGGCGGGTCGGTGCTGGTCAGGCGAGCCGGGTGACCTCGACCCGGACGCCGAGGGATTGCGAGCCGCCGCCGGCGTAGACGCCCTTCAGAGGCGGCACGTCACCGTAGTCCCGACCGCGGGCGACCGTCACGTGCCGGAGCCCGACGGGCAGGTCGTTGGTCGGGTCGAACGGCCACCAACCACCGAGCCAGGCCTCGATCCACGCGTGGCTCTCGCCGGCGACCATCTCGCCGAGCGCCGGCTCGGGCTGCGGATGCAGGTAGCCGCTGACATAGCGGGCGGGTACGCCGGCGGCCCGCAGCAACGCGAGGGTCACGTGCGCGATGTCCTGGCAGACCCCCTGGCCGAGTTCCCAGGCCTCGAGCGCGCTCGTCTGTACGCCGGTGCTGCCCGGCTGGTAGACGACCCGGTCGCGGACGGTCTCCGAGAGCGACAGCACCACGTCGTACGGCGACAGCCGCGTGCGGGCCTGCGCGGCGAGCTCGAGCAGCTCGGCGTCCGGGACGGTGCGGGTGGACGGGACCAGCAACTCGGCATGCAGGTCGCGCGCCGCGTTGAGCTCGGACCAGGTCACCGGCGCGGGCTCGTTCGGCTCGCTTGTGTCGACGAGTGAGTTCGCGGTCACCTCGAGCTCGGCGTGCGGTTCGTGCACGTCGAACGCGGTGACCTGGGTCCCCCAGTAGTCCCAGTAGCGCTGCTGGGTCGCACCCGGGCTCGTCACGACCGTCGTCTCGATGGTCAGCTGCGAGG
>JAYUMN010000305.1:0-1639 GCA_043762595.1 Frankiales bacterium | reverse complement strand
CGGCGCAGCGGCAGCACCGCGGCCAGCGGTGCCTCCTCGACCGGCCGCAGCGCCACGACGTCTCGCAGTACTGCCAGGAGCGTTGCGATCGCCGGGTCGTCCTCAGGCTCGTCATCGCCCCACACCACGGCGTCGGTTGTGACGGCCCGACGTAGTCGCTCGATGGTCTCGTCGTCGGCCTGCAACGAATCGGGCTGATCGGGCGATGGCTGCACGGCGTCGCTCACAGCTCCCTCGCCAACGCCCGGAGCCGGGCCAGGGCTCGGTGCTGGGCAACCCGGACAGCGCCAGCGGTGCTGCCGACCGCCGCAGCGGTCTGTTCCGCAGACAATCCAGCGACGACGCGCAGCAGAAGCACTTCGCGCTGGGGGGCCGGCAGCCGGTCGAGCAGCGCGCGCGCCCGGGCGGCCTCGTCCGCGCCGACAGCGAGCTCCTCGGGGCCGGCGGCGATATCGGCGGACTCCGGCAGGAAGGGCACCGCCTCACTCCGGTCGCGCATGCCGCGGCGCTGGGCGTCAGCAACCTTGTGCGCCGCGATCCCGTAGACGAAGGCAGTGAACGGACGACCCTGGTCGACCCACCGCGGCAGTGCTGCCACGACGGCCATACACACCTCCTGCGTCACGTCGTCGGCTGAGCCGTATGAGCCGTGCAGGCGTCCGAGCTTGGCCCGGCAGTAGCGCAACACACCGGGTCGTAACTCCGACAGCAAGGCCTCGACCGCCGAGCGGTCGCCATGGAGCGCTCGCTCGACGTAGGAGGCGAGCTCGTCCGTCATGGTGTGCATCGTTGTGACTGACCGCGGTGTTACCGGCCGCGGCTCAGGTGACCAACCCGCGCCGGAAACCGCGGGCCACCGCCTGGGCCCGGTCGTTGACCTCGAGCTTGCGGAACAGCCTGCGGGCGTGGGTTTTGACCGTGTCCTCGGACAGGTAGAGCTCCCGGCCGATCGCGCCGTTACTTTTGCCCTGGCTCATCCCGGTGAGCACCTGCAGCTCACGCTCGGTCAGCTGGACCGTCGGCACGCCGCTCGCCTCGCGGGTGGTGAGCGCCCGGCGCAGGGATGGTTCGACCAGATCCATGCCGTCCAGGGCGTGTGCCACAGCGGCGCAGAGCTCCTCGTGGCTGACATCTTTGAGCAGGTAGCCGCGGGCTCCATGACTGACTGCTGCCGCAACCTGGTCCCGGTCGTCGGCCGCCGTCAACATGATGACCTTCGCCGTCGGATGCTGATGGACGAGCCGGCGGGTGGCCTCCAGGCCGCCGAGGCCAGGCATCCGCACGTCCATCAGCACCAGGTCAGGATGCTCGTGCGGGTAACGCGCCAGCACCTCCTCGCCGCTCGCCGCGGTGTCCACCCTGTCCACGCCGGGCACGCCGGACACGAACTGGCGCAGCCCCTCCCGCACGATCCGGTGGTCGTCGCAGATCAGTACGGTCGTCACGAGTTCGCCTTCGGGTAGGGGGGTTGCCGGCTCTGGGGAAGAGACAGCCGAAGCCGTCCCGGGCTGCAGCTCACATCGCCGCCAATCGCCTGGACGCGGCTGGCCCAGCGCTCGGGGTCGGCCAGCGGGGCGCCCCCGTCGACGGTCACCACAACGCGACCCGCCTGGCGTCGTACGGCGACGTGCGCGCAGGC
>JAYUMN010000304.1:0-5467 GCA_043762595.1 Frankiales bacterium | reverse complement strand
TTCCCTGCTTGATCCGACCGGGACCCACGAGGTCCGCGCCGAAGTTGACGAAGCCGACGACCACCCGGTCGGCGCCGACCGCCTCGGCGACAATCCCGGTGGTAAGGCCGTTCTGCAAGGTGAGGACGTACCCCTGCGGGCCCAGCCGGCCGGCGACGGACGCGACCGCCTCCCGGGTGTGCTGAGTCTTCACGCAGAGCAGTACGACGCCGAGCTCGTCGGGCAGGTCGGCGGGCAGAACGGCCCGGGCAGGCACGGTGAACGTCTCGGCCGGGCCGTCAAGTCGCAAGCCGTCGCGGGCCATCGCCCGCACATGGTTGACGTCGGTGTCGCAGAAGAGCACCTCGTGGCCGGACCGCACGAGGTGCGCTCCAACGGTGCCGCCGACGGCGCCGCTGCCGATGACCGTGAAGCGCACGGGTCTCCCGTTCGTGTTACATCCAGGTCAACTGATTGACAGCTGAGATGTCAGTCGGGAAGGTACGGCCTACGAGACCTCGCGCACCACTGCCACGGAGGACCGCATGCGTCGTGCCATCGGAACCGCTCTCGCTCTCTGCCTCGGCCTGTCGGCCTGCGGCGGGTCGTCCTCGACGAGCAAGACGACGTCGGGAACGGCCACCAAGGGGGGTGACCTGGTCATCGTCAAGGCCTTGGACGCCAAGTCCATGGACAACACCACGACGTTCGACAACGACTCCATCTGGATCTTCGAGCAGATGATGGAGCCGCTCTACACCGTCACCGAGGACGGCAAGAGCGTGAAGCCGTGGCTGGCCACGAGCTACACCCTGTCAACCGACAAGTTGTCCTGGACCTTCAAGCTCCGCCCGGGCGTGAAGTTCCACAATGGCAAACCGATGACCTCGGCGGACGTCAAATTCTCCCTCGACAAGGCCTCTGGCACCAAGGGCGGCTGGGAGTTCATCAACACCGCCATCAAGACGGTGACCGCACCCGACCCGGCGACGGTGGTCGTCACGACGAAGTACCCATGGGCCCCCCTGCTGGCGGACTTGTCCAACTTCAACAACGGCATCGTGCCAAAGGACTATGGCGGCATGACGGCGGCCCAGTTCTACGACCACCCCGTCGGCACCGGACCGTTCAAGTGGGACCATTGGACAAAGGGCTCCGAGCTCAAGCTCGTCAAGAACTCGGACTACTGGCAGACCGGAAAGCCCAGCCTGGACAGCGTCACCTGGAAGCCGGTGCCGGACGACAACACCCGCACGCTGCAACTGCAAGGCGGCCAGGCGCAGCTCGACGAGTTCCCGCCATTTTCCTCGCTGAACCAGTTCAAGAGCAGTAGCACCACGCAGGCGACGCTGTTCAACTCGACCAAAACCGACTACCTGCTGATGAACCACACGACCGCGCCGTTCAACGACGTGCACGCCCGCCGGGCGATCTCGTTGGTGATCGACCGACAGGCCCTCATCAAGGCCGTGCTGTTCGGCAACGGCAAGCCGGCCAACTCCTTCATGCCGCCGCAGGTGCCGTACTACGACGCCACGACCCCGGGGCTGCAATACGACCTCAGCGCGGCGAAGGCCGAGCTGGCCAAGTCCTCGACGCCCGGTGGATTCACGGCGACCTACCTGGCCGCGGCGGGTGACACTCAGGACGCCTCGATCGCCCAGGTCCTGCAGAGCGCCGTCAAGCCGCTCGGCATCACGATCAAGATCGAGAACGTCGATCCGGCGACGGCCCGGACCCGTCAGAACAAGCAGGACTACCAGATCACCCATTCAAGCTGGACGATGGATATCGCCGACCCCGATGAGCTGGTGAGTTTCGCCGTCGATCCGACGACGGGCGCCAAGAGTTTCTACACTGGCTACAGCAACAAGGCCGTCATCGCTGCGACACACGAGGCCCAAAAGGCGTTTGATCCGGCGGTCCGGCAGGCGAAATACACGTTTATCCAGAAGACCGCCGCGGAGGATGCCTTCATGGTGTTTCTGTACTACTCGCCCTACCAGTGGGCGTACTCCAAGAAGGTGCACGGCTTCCTGCCCTACCCGACCGGCAACTACCACCTCGAGGACGTGACGCTCAGCAAGTAGCGGACCCAGGGATCCCGGACCGGCGGCAGGAGGTAACCAGTGGCCCACCTCGCGTTCATCGGCAAGCGGCTGTGGCAACTCCTCCCCGTCCTGTTCGGGATCACCCTGGTGGTTTTCTTCATGATCCATCTCATTCCGGGTGACCCGGCTGCCACGCTGCTCGGCAACCGCTCGACACCGCAGGCGGTGGCTGCGCTGCGTCAGCAATTCGGGTTGGACGAGCCGCTGTACCGGCAATACCTAACGTTTCTAGGCCGGATCGCCCACGGCGACCTGGGTTCATCCTTCGTCTACAAGAGTCCTGTCCGAGGCCTCGTCGAGGGCCGGATCTCCTCAACGCTCTGGCTGCTCGCCGCCGGGGCGCTGTTCTCGTTGCTGCTCAGCGTTCCACTCGCGGTGCTGGCCGCCAGCCGCAAGGACGCGGTGCGCGACCAGGCGGTCCGGATCGTCCCGCTCATCGGCCTCGGGATGCCGGCGGTCTGGGTCGGGCTCATGCTGCAACTGTTCTTCGCCCTCAAGCTCGGGCTGTTCCCGGTCAGCGGCTTCGGCAGCACCGTTGTCGAGCACGCGCAGTCCATCGTCCTGCCGGCGACCACCGTGGCGGTCGCCCTCGCCCCGATTCTGGTGCGGAGCCTGCGCACCAGCCTGCTCGAGGTCCTGGACAGCGACTACGTGCTGACGGCCCGGGCCAAGGGGATCAGCCGCAGCCGGCTGCTGCTGCACCACGCCCTGCGCAATGCCGCTGTTTCCTCCGTGACGGTGCTCGGTGTCAACATCGCCTACCTCGTCGGGGCAACTGTCATCGTGGAGCGGGTCTTCGCCCTGCCGGGGCTCGGCACCCTCATGCTCGACTCGATCTACAGCAGGGACTTCCCGGTCGTGCAAGGGGTCGTGATCGTCATCGCTGTGCTCGTCGTCCTGGTCAATCTGGCAACCGATCTGGCCCACGCCTCGCTCGACCCGCGGGTGGGGGTCGAACGATGACTGCCGTCGTCGACCGGCCGGCCCTCGAGCCGGCCGACCCGGCCATCGTCGCGGTGGCCCCACGCCGCAAGCGACTGAACCCGACACTCATTGCCGGCCTGACGCTGCTTGGCCTGTTGGTCCTGGCCGCCGTGTGCGCCCCGCTGCTTACCTCCTACGACCCCACCGCCCAGGACCTCAGCGGATCCCTGGCCAGTCCCGGCGGCAAGCACCTGCTCGGCACCGATCAACTCGGCCGTGATGTGCTGAGCAGGCTGCTGTACGGCGCGCGCACCGACCTGCGGGTCGGCCTGCTCGCCGTACTGTTTCCGTTCGTCATCGGATCGACGCTCGGGCTGATCGTCGGCTTCCGCGGTGGCTGGCTGGACACCATCGTGATGCGCCTCGTCGACATGGTCGTCGCGTTTCCGTTCTACGTCCTGATCATCGCGCTGGTCTTCGTGCTCGGCCCTGGCACCCGCAACATCTACATCGCTATCACGGCGGTGGGCTGGGTTGCCTACTGCCGGATCGTCCGCGGTGAGGTCCTGGTTGCCAAGTCGCAGGAGTACATGCTGGCCGCCCGCGCGGCGGGCGTCCCGACATGGCGGTTGCTGCTCCGCCACCTGCTGCCCAACGTGATCATGCAGGCGATCGTGTTCTCGATGAGCGACATCGTGCTTTCGATCCTGGCCATCGTGACACTCGGGTACCTCGGCCTAGGCGTCCCGCCGCCGTCGCCCGACTGGGGGGCGATGATCGCCGACGGCCAGCAGTTCCTGCTGGACAAATGGTGGCTCACGACCATCCCCGGCCTGGCCGTGGTGGTGACTGGCTTGGGTCTGTCGCTGTTGGGCGACGGCATCGTCGAGCGGGTGAAGCAGACATGAGCGTGCCGGTGTTGGAGGTCTGCGACCTGCAGGTGGACGTCCCCACCCGCCGAGGTCTGCTGCACGCCGTACGCGGGGTCTCATTCACAGTCTCGCCCGGTGAGGCCCTCGGGCTGGTGGGCGAGAGCGGCTGTGGCAAGAGCCTGTCGCTGCGGGCCGTCCTCGACCTGCTGCCGCACCCCGCCGAGGTCGTCGGCGGGCAGGTGCTCGTGGACGGGGTCGACGTCACACAACTCGATCGTGGCGCGCGCCGCAAAGCGATCAGCTCGGCCGTCAGCATGGTCTTCCAGGACCCCATGACAGCGCTCAATCCAATGATGCGGATCGGCCAGCAAATCGCCGAAGCACCCCAGGTATGTCTGGGGTTCTCCCGGCCGGCCGCCCGCGAGCGCGCCCTGGAGCTGATGCGACAGGTAGGCATCCCCGACCCGGAGCGGCGCGCTCGTGCCTACCCGCACGAGCTGTCCGGTGGACTGCGCCAGCGGGTGGTCATCGCCATCGCGCTGTCCTGCGCTCCCAGGCTGCTGCTCTGTGACGAGCCGACAACCGCGCTGGACGTCACGATTCAAGCCCAGGTGCTGGAGCTGCTGCGGGGCCTGCGACGCGACACCGACCTGGCGATGCTGCTGGTCACCCACGACCTGGCGGTGGTCAGCGAGACCTGCGACCGGCTGGCCGTGATGTACGCCGGCCGCATCGTCGAGGACGGCCCGATCGGTCAGCTCGTCCTAGACCCCCAGCACCCGTACACCTTCTCGCTGCTGCGCTCGGTCCCCGACCCCGAGCTGGTCCGGCAGCGGCTCCTCACGATCGCCGGCTCCCCACCGGACCTGGTCGCACCCGTGTCGGGCTGCCCCTTCGCGGCGCGCTGCCCCTTCGTCGAGGACGACTGCACGGCCGGCGAGCCAGCGCTGATGGACCTTTCCACCGGACGGCACAGCGCGTGTCGCCATATTCGCTCGGCGGCGGCCTGGTCGGCCCAGGTGGAGGTGCACGCGTGAGTGAGCCGGTTCTCACCGTACGTCGGTTGTCCCAGCATTTTCCCCTTGAGCACCGAACCCTTGATCGGCTGCGGCGCCGCCCCCGGTCGGTGCTGCGCGCGGTCGACGGCGTCGACCTGGTGGTCGGGCGCGGGGAGACCGTCGGCCTCGTCGGTGAGTCCGGCTGCGGGAAGTCGACCCTTGGTCGAGCCATCGTTGGGCTCTACGAGCCGACGGCCGGGGAGGTGCTGTTCGGGACCGAGGTACTCGCCGCGAAACGGACCCGCGAGCAACGGCGGCACGTCCAGATGGTCTTCCAGGACCCCTTCAGCTCGCTCAATCCGCGGATGACCGTCGGCCAGATCCTGCGCGAGCTGCTCCGGCTGCACCGGATGGTTCCCCCGGCGCAGGTTGACGCGCGTTGCCGCGAGCTGGTTCACCTGGTCGGCTTGCCGGAGCACGCCCTGGCCAGCTTTCCGCGGCAATTCTCTGGTGGCCAGCGGCAACGGATCGGCATCGCCCGCGCCTTGGCCCTCGAGCCGCAGGTGCTCGTCGCCGACGAGCC
>JAYUMN010000303.1:0-1857 GCA_043762595.1 Frankiales bacterium | reverse complement strand
GTGGTCTTGACCGCTTCCTCGTCGAGGGTGTCCAGGCCGAGCGTGACCAGGGTGCGGGCCCAGTCGATCGATTCGGCGATGCTCGGCGACTTCTTCAGCTCGAGCGAGCGCAGGGCGCGGACGGTGCGGACGAGCTGTTCGGCGAGCTGCTCGGCGACCTCGGGGACCCGGGACAGCACGATCGCCTTCTCGCGCGCCGCGTCGGGATAGTCCAGGTGCAGGTAGAGGCAGCGCCGCTTCAGCGCCTCCGACAGCTCGCGGGTCGCGTTGGAGGTGAGCACGACGATGGGCCGGCGGGCCGCGGTGATCGTGCCGAGCTCCGGGATCGTGATCTGGAAGTCCGAAAGCACTTCGAGTAGCAGGCCCTCGACCTCGACGTCAGCCTTGTCCATCTCATCGATGAGCAGCACGGTCGCGTGGGGGTTGCGGATCGCGGTGAGCAGCGGCCGGCTGAGCAGGAACTCCTCGGCGAAGACGTCGTCGTGGATGGCGTCCCAGCTGTCGTCGTCCTTGCTGGCCTGGATCCGCAGCAGCTGCTTTTTGTAGTTCCACTCGTACAGCGCCCGGGACTCATCCAGGCCCTCGTAGCACTGCAGCCGAATCAGCTCGCTGTTCGTCGCGGTGGCGATCGCCTTGGCGAGCTCGGTCTTGCCAACCCCCGCGGGCCCCTCGACGAGCAGCGGCTTGCCGAGCCGGTCGGCGAGGAACACCGTGGTCGCAATCGCCCGGTCGGTGAGATAGCCGGCCGCGCCGAGACGCTCCTGGACGTCGTCGACGGACGCGAACTGGGGCTGCAGCACAGGCGCTCCTTGGCAGGGGGAAACCGAACGCCATTCTGCCGCATGAGGCTCGCGGCCTGTCACCAGGCCTACTGCCCCGGGACCATCCAGGACAACACCGGTGTGCTCTGCAGCACCACCAGGATGCACATGAACAGCAGGAACCCAAGGCTCCAACCCAGGACCTTGCGGAACAGGTCGCCCTCGCGGCCCTCGAGCCCCACCGCGCCGGCCGCGATGGCGAGATTCTGCGGGCTGATCATCTTGCCGAGCACCCCGCCGGAGGAGTTCGAGGCGGCCATCAGCACCGGGGACAGGCCGGCCTTGTTGGCGGCGGTGACCTGCAATGCGCCGAACAGCGAGTTCGACGAGGTGTCCGACCCGGTCACGGCCACCCCGAGCCAGCCCAGGATCGGCGAGAGAAAGGCGAACAAGCCACCGGCGCCGGCCATCCACAGCCCGAGCGTCTTGGTCTCGCCCGACTGGTTCATGACGAATGCGAGGCCAAGGACGAGCAGCACGGTCAGGATGGCGAACTTCAGCTGCGACAGGGTCCGACCGTAGGCCCGCAGCGCCCGGGTCGGGCTGATCCGCAACGCGAGCATCGTGACGAGACCGGCCAACAGCAGCAGCGTGCCCGCCGCGGACAGGTAGTTGAGCTTGAACGTGGTCGCCACCACTTTGCCCTTGCTGTTGAAGATGTGCAGGCCTGGCCAGTCCACCAGCCGGGTCACGGACTCGATCCCGGTGCCGGAAGCACCAACCTTCTTCGGTGCGACGCCGGTGATCGCCGACACCCGGGTGGCGAGCACAAAGATCACGATGATGACCAGGTACGGCGCGTAGGCGCGCAGCACGCTGCTCCGGCTGTCCTTGGCGGCGACGCCGCCGGCATCGGCCCGGGCGCGGGCGACGGCAACTGGATCGGCCTCCTCGCTGCCACCGGCGACGACCGGCGGCATCGACCGACCGACCCGGCGTACCGGCTCGGGATCGTCGCGCTCGACGTAGCCCTCTTTGGCGTGCCAGAACCGGGTGAACGCGAGCAGTGCGAGAGCGCTGGCGAGCGCCGCGATGA
>JAYUMN010000302.1:0-2729 GCA_043762595.1 Frankiales bacterium | reverse complement strand
GGCATGTCCTGACCGCGGTGCTGCGCTGGCCGGTCCTGGAGATAGCGCCACGGCCGGGGCACCGACGGGGTGAAGTAGTCGTTGTTGCCCGGCACGAAGTAGCCCGGCGCGTCGAAGGCACCGAGCGTTTCGGCGAGCAGCCCGATCGCGGCTGGGTCCGAGAGGTGGTCGCCGGTGCTGACGACGAGGTCGGGTCGGTGCCGGGCGAGCCCACGCACCCAGGCCGCCCGCCGGGTGTGCCGGGGCAGCAGGTGCAGGTCGGAAAGGTGCAGCACCGTCAACGGCCGCACCCCGGTCGGCAGGACGCGCACCGTCGTACGACGCAGCACTGGTAGCTGCGGCTCGAGGAACGGCCAGGCGGCGACGGCGAGCGCAAGTCCGTACCGTCGCTGCATTGGTCCAGACTAGGTTCGCGGGCATGGGAGCCCTCAAGGAACGCCTGCACGCCGACCTCACGACCGCGATGAAGGCCAAGGATGAGCTGGTCCGCGCCACCCTGCGGATGGTGCTGAGCGCCATCGGCAACGAGGAGGTCGCCGGCGCGAAGGCCCGGGCGCTCAGCGACGACGAGGAGCTCGCGGTCGTCATTCGCGAGGCCAAGAAGCGGCGGGAGGCCGCCGCTGCGTTCGAGAGCGGCGGCGCGAGCGAGCGGGCCGAACGGGAGCTCGCCGAGGAGTCGGTGCTGACGACCTACCTGCCACGGCAGCTATCCGACGGGGAGCTCACCTCGTTGGTTACGGCGGCCGTTGCCGAGTCCGGTGCGCAGGGTCCGCGGGGGATGGGCGCGGTTATGAAGCTGCTCGGTCCGACGATCGCCGGTCGGGCCGAGGGCGGTCGGGTGGCAGCCGCGGTGCGGGCCGCCCTGGCCTGATCGTGCTCGGGGGTCAGGGCCGGCCGCGCTTCTTCGACGGCTTGGGGATCGGCGCCGGCACACCTGACGGGCGGGGGGCCGCCGGCGCTGGCGTGGGTGTCAGGCTGGCTGCTGGCGGCGGCAGGGATTGCGGGACTGGCAAGCGGCCGTTCGAGGCGTGGATGCTGATCGTCGTGCCGACCGGCACCGACGTGCCCGCCGACGGATAGGTCGATGCGACGGCGCCTGCCGGGATGGGTGCAGCCCTTGAGGTGAAGCCGATCCGGACGCCGAAGCCCTGGTCCCGCAGCGTCTTGGCTGCCGCCTCGATCGGCTGGCCGGTGACATCCGGCACGGCGACCTGATCCCCATTGCTCACCGATGAGTCCGGTGCGGCGAAGTCCTGCGGCGGCGTGCCGCTCGAGGCCTGGTTCATTGTCTGCTGCCAGATCGACGCCGGAATCGTGCCGCCATAGATCTGCCTGTAGTAGCGGCCGTTGATGATCTGGTCGCGCATCGGCGTCGGCACGGGCTTGCCCATCCAGACGGCGGTCGCCAGCTGAGGGGTGTACCCGACGAACCACGCGGCCGTCGAGCTCGTCGTGGTGCCGGTCTTACCCGCGGCGGGGCGCCCGATCGAGGCGCCCAGCCCGGTCCGAAAGGCGTCCGGCCCGTCGATGACGCCACGCAGCAACGAGGTCACGGTGTCAGCAACGCCCTGCTCGAGTGCCTGGCTGCAGGGTGGGCCAGGCAGGTCCAGCTGGGTGCCGCCTGGCACGGAGATCGAGGCGACCGGCTGCGGTGGGCAGTACAGCCCGCGGGCCGCGAACGTCGCGTAGGCCGCGGCCATCGCCAGCGGACTGACCCCCTCGCCGCCGAGCACGAACGAGGGGTAGCGGCCGAACGCTTTGCCCTCGAACGTGCCGTTGACGACCCGCACCCCGAGCGACTCCGCCAGCGCCGGCGGCGTCTCGAGCCCGGTGCGCTCCTCGAGCTGGATGAACCAGGTGTTGACCGACTCCGCGGTCGCCTTGGCCATGTCGAACACGCCGGCCTCGGTCGGTTCGGAGTTGCCGGGGCAGTTGCCGTCCGCTGTGACGTAGATGAACGCCTTCGGGCAGTACGGGTTGGGGGCGTTCAGGGTGAGGCTGGTCGAGATCCCCAGCTGGAGTGCGCGGGCGAGCACGAAGGCCTTGAACGTCGACCCACCTTGGAAGCCGAGCGAGCCACCGATGGCCAGGTTGACCTTGGTCTGGAGCGGGCCGGTCCCAAAGCCGCGGTCGACAGCCATGGCCTTCACCGCCCCGGTGCCTGGCTCGACGGTGTCGACGACGGCCGCCGCGCGGAACGGGTCGTTGGCCGGCAGCTGCTCGTCGACGGCCTGTTGTGCGGCCGCCTGG
This sequence comes from Frankiales bacterium, assembly GCA_043762595.1. Lineage (GTDB taxonomy): Bacteria > Actinomycetota > Actinomycetes > Mycobacteriales > SCTD01 > JAYSQK01. The sequence goes on along the minus strand of JAYUMN010000302.1, from coordinate 479 downwards.
ATCACCGGGTCGAGCGAGGTGCGGATGGTGAGGCCGCCGGCGAGCAGCGTCTGCTGGCGCTCCTGCCGGGTGGCGCCGAGCACCGCGCCGACTGGTCCGTCCTCGAGGTAGCGGCGGACGTAGTCGCAGAAGAAGGGTGCCCGCACCCCCGGCGCCTCGCAGCCGCTGGCCACAGACGTGACCTGCAGGTGCAACCCCTCCTTGGCTGACACGGCCTGCTGCGTCGGGGTGATGTAGCCGAGCTGGGCCATCCGGGCCAGCACGATGTTGCGGCGAGCGACGGCGGCCTGCGGATTGGCGACCGGATCGAATCGGTTGGGGTTCTGGACGATTCCCGCCAGCAGCGCGCCGCGGGCGAGATCGAGCTTGCCGACCGAACTGCCGAAGTAGTGGCTGGCCGCCGTCCCGATGCCGTAGACGCCGTTGCCGTAGTAGGCGATGTTGAGGTAACCCTCCAGGATCTGCTGCTTGGTTCGGGA
>JAYUMN010000301.1:0-4397 GCA_043762595.1 Frankiales bacterium | reverse complement strand
GGTGCCCTGCAGCGCGACCATCACGCCGCTGTCGCCCTCATGGACGGCGTCGATCGCATGCAGCCCGAACCGGGTTGCGAGGACCCGGTCGTACGCGGTCGGCGTGCCGCCGCGCTGGACGTGCCCGAGGACCGTCTGCCGCGACTCGAAGCCGGTGCGGGCCTCGATCTCACGCTCCAGCACCTGCCCGATCCCGCCCAGCCGCACGTGCCCGAACGCGTCGAGCTCACCCTCCTGCAGGGCGAGCGTCCCCTCAGCCGGCTGCGCCCCCTCCGCCACCACGATGATCGGCGCGAACTGCCGGGCGAAGCGCTGCTCGACGTAGGCGCAGACCGCGTCGATGTCGAACGGCCGCTCCGGGATCAGGATGACGTTGGCGCCGCCGGCGAGGCCCGAGTGCAGGGCGATCCAGCCGGCGTGCCGTCCCATCACCTCGACGATCAGGGCGCGGTGGTGCGACTCGGCCGTGGTGTGCAACCGGTCGATGGCGTCGACCGCGACCTGCACGGCGGTGTCGAAGCCGAAGGTGTAGTCAGTCGCACCGAGGTCGTTGTCGATGGTCTTGGGCACGCCGACCACGGTCAGCCCGGCCGCTGCCAGCTGGGTCGCGACGCCGAGGGTGTCCTCGCCGCCGATCGCGATCAACGCGTCGACACCGAGCTCGGCGAGGTTGGTACGGATCCGTTCGATGCCGGACTCGACCTTGATCGGATTGGTCCGGCTGCTACCGAGGATCGTCCCGCCGCGGGGCAAGATGCCGCGGACCTCGGGCACACCGAGCGGCCGGGTAAGTCGCTCCAGCGGGCCCTTCCAGCCGTCCCGGAACCCGACGAAATCGTGTCCGTAGACCTCGACCCCCTTGCGCACCACCGCCCGGATGACCGCGTTGAGTCCGGGGCAGTCCCCGCCACCTGTGAGTACACCGATCCGCATGCGCCCGACCGTACTGCTGGACCGCCGGCGGGCAGTACGACGTCGAAGTCCGGGCGCGTGCGGCCACCACCGGTCGCCCGCAGGTAACGAGCGCCGGGTCTCGACGGTCAAGCCCACGGCGGTGGGCGTCGAGGGAACACCGTGCGCATCGCCCAGAGGTGCCTGGTGGCCTGCTCAGCCATCCTTGTCGTGCTGCCAGCTTCGGCGCGCCCGGCCGGCGCCTCGACCCACGAGAGGGCTCACGGGACGACTCACGGGACGACTCGGCTGGGAGCTTGGCCCCATCCGGCCGTTCCCCCGCAGCCTGGGCAGCCGCTCGAGCCGCCCGGATCCCCTCGGATCGAGGATGTGCCTCGGCTGATGGCCGAGCTGGCCGCGGTGACCGCCCACGCCCAGGCCATCGCCGACCAGCTCGATACAGCGGCGGCCCGGGACGGAGGTCTGCGGGTCTCCCTCGAACGCCTCACGGCGCAGCAGCACGGGGCGCAGCACCGGCTCGACGTACGCGCCCGGCAGGTCTACATGGGGATGCGCCCCGACCCGCTCGGCGACTGGCAGCGCGGCATCGCCGAGCCGGACCTGCACGAGCTCGAGCGACGCGGGCAGCAGGCCGCGCTCACCGTTGACCGTTCGCTCGTGCAGGCCGTCACCGGCCAATCCGCCGAGCTGGCGGACCTGCGTCGACAGGCGAGCGCATTCCGGACAAGGTTGCTTTCGCAGGCTTCGCAGGTTTTCGCCGACCAGGACCGCGCGCACCTCCTGCTGGCCACCGCGATGCAGCTGACGGATCCGCAGGCTGTCGGCATCGTGGCCACCGGAACCCAGGCCACCGGCGCCCAGCTGCCGGCCACCCTGGGTGCGCAGCTGCGCACCCAGCAGGCCAGCCTGGACGCTGTGTCGGCCGCCGTCACCTTGGCGCTGACGCCGACCCAGTCCCGGCGTACCCGGGCAGCAGCCACCTCCCAAGCCGCCGTCGTCGCGCTGCTGGAGGCAACCGGCAGCGGGATCCCTGCGGGTTACGCGCGAATCGGGCAGCTGCAAGCCGGGACCGCGTCCTGGTACGGACCCGGGTTCGCCGGCCGGCCGACGGCGAGCGGCGCGCCGTACGACCCCGAGCGGCTGACCTGCGCGAACAAAACCGTGCCACTGGGCACCGTCCTGCACGTCAGCTCGGGCGGCCGCGAGACCAACTGCCTGGTCAACGACCGGGGCCCCTATGTCGGCGACCGCATCCTTGACATGTCACGCGCCGGGTCGCGCAACCTGGGCTACGACGGGCTGGCCCAGGTCGTCATCGAGGTGCTCGTCCCGGTCTGAGCCGGACCAACCGCGGTACGCCGGGACAGTGCGGACGGCCGATCTGTCCTACCCCGCTCCTACGGTCCCGGCATGGACACCGACGTCGCTGCGCTGACCTTCGACCAGCTGACCGATGAGATCACCACCTGGGTCGGCCGGATCGCCGCCGCCGAGGCGCACCTGATCGATCTTGTGGCCGAGCTCGACCGACGCGGGTCGAGGTTCGGGCCGGGGCTGCTGTCCACGGCGCACTGGCTCTCCTGGCGGCTCGGCATGGGCCTCAAGGCGGCGCACGAGTGGGTCCGGGTCGCCCGTGCCCTCCTGGAGCTGCCGCTCACCAATGACGCCTTCCACGCCGGCCAGTTGTCCTGGACCCAGGTGCGGGCCGTCACCCGCGTCGCGTCGCCGGACGACGAGGCCACCTATCTGGCGTGCGCTCGGCACGCCTCCGGCGCCCAGTTGGAGAAGCTGGTCCGCGGCGTCCGTCGCGCCCGCAGAGCGTCCGACGACAAGGACGACCCTGAACGAGCAGCCTGGCTGATGCGGACCCGGCTGAGCTATGACGACGACGGCACCCGGGTCGTCACGATCTCGCTGCCAGCCGAGCGCGGCGCCATCGTCGTCGCCGCGCTCGAGCAGGCGATGGCCGACCTCCACCGCGAGCACGTGCACGAGCACAAATCGGTACGACGATCCGGGTCTTCCGCGGAAGACGCTGCGGGGCCGGTCGCGAATGCAGCGCCCGCGGCTTCACCGGCCGCCACTCATGCTGACGCGGCGCCAGAGACCGGGTCGGTGTCGCGGGCGACACATGCCCAGGGGCTGTTCCAGCTGTGCGAGGACTACCTGGCGAGGGTCGCCTAGACGCAGCCCGGACAGGCGAGACGCGGCCGCGGCCGGTTGCGGATCCACATCGACCCGCTGTCCGGCTGGTCGCGACTCCACGACGGCGAGCTGCTCCCGCCCGGCTCGCTCGGGACGGGCTTGGGCTGTGCTCAGGAGCCCGCTCGAGCAGGGCTGCACGCGCTCAGCCCGGCCGACCTCACCTGCCATGATCTGAGTCGCTCTCGGCACGACCCGAGCCCGGCGCTGCGGCAACTGGTCGGGACGATCGACGGCGAGCGTTGCCGGTTCTCCGGCTGCACCCGGCGGCGCCGGCTGCATGCCCACCACGTCACGCCGTGGGGGTAGGGCGGGTCGACCGACCTGGGCAACCTCGTGCTGCTGTGCCCGCGCCACCACAACCTGGTGCATGTCGAGGGTTTCTCGCTTGTCCTGCTGCCCGACCGCCGGTTGAGCATCTCGACCGCCGCTGGGATCGCCGTCCCGCACCGGCCGCCGCTGCCGTTCGAGCCCGCGCAGGACCTGCTCGAAGCCCTGCAGCTCCGCGACCCGGTCGATGCCCGCACCCTTCCCTCGCCGACGACCAGCGACCGGCTGGACCTGCACTACGCCGTTGCGGTCCTCGTCCAACACGCGGCCTGAGCCGCCCGGACGACTCAGATCATCAACCCCAGCAGGTAGGCACGCTCGGCCAGCGCCTCCCACTTCACCCGCACATGCCGAGCGTCCTCGAGCGCGTCGTGCAGGCCGGTTGCCTGCCTCGGCAGCGGCGGTCGGCCGAGGTGCTCCCACAACTGCCGCACATCCAGGGTGCAGCGCGGGATCGCCCGGGGCAGCGCCGGCATCGCCCCCCACAGCTGGCACAGTGCGACGTGGTCGTAGGCCCCGAACCACGCCCAGAGCACCGGCTCCTCGCCGAGAAAGGCCTGCACCTCGTCCCGAATGACCGAACGCGGCTTCCAGGTGGCGGCCGGCGGCAGCTGCGGCATGACGTTGTCGCGCACCCATGGATGCACCGCGAGGGGGTCGACGTCGGCTGAGACGGCGTAGTATTCCCGGCCGTCCTCGCAGACGATCCCGATCGAGAGCAGTGAGATCTCGACGGTCGTGTCGCCGAACTCGAGGTCGTAGAAATACCGGGGCACGCGCCTAGCATGCCGGGCCATCAGCTTCACGCCACAGCCGCGATCCCGACCAGTGCGTCGTACGCCGATCCGGGCGGCCGGGTCGGCGCGCGGATGAGCGTCCTGGCGATCGACGCCGGCACCACGGGGGTGACCGCGTTGGTCGTCACCGACCAGCGGGAGACCGCGGTGCTGTGG
>JAYUMN010000300.1:0-4039 GCA_043762595.1 Frankiales bacterium | reverse complement strand
CATCCCGGCGTCGAGAAGGCCCTCGCCGACCATGGCGTGTTGTACACCCCCGACTACGTCGCGAATGCTGGCGGGGTCATCCAGGTGGCCGACGAGATCGAGGGATTCCGCTCCGAGCGGGCCCGGGCCAAGGCCGCCGCGATCTACGACACCACGCTGGCAATCTTCCGACTCGCCGACGCCGACGGCGTCCCACCTGCCGTCGCCGCCGACCGGCTCGCCGAGCACCGGATGGCCGAGATCGGGCGGCTCCGGACGGTGCTGGTGCCGGGCCGGAAGTGACCGTTGCGATGGGCCAGAGTCGGCCCGGGGTGTCTCCGGGCCCGGGACCCTGTAGCCTGAGCCATCAAGGCACTCCCGGCGTCACCCGCCGCGCGGGTGCCCATCGCAGGTCCCGTATCAACCGTCGAACGAGGGGGTCGAGCCATGGGGCGCGGCCGTGCCAAAGCCAAGCAGACGAAAGTCGCTCGCGAATTGAAATACAGCAGCGGCTCGCTCGACCCGGAAGCGCTCAAGCGTGAGCTCGCTTCGTCGCCGCCGGGCGCGCCAAGGTCATCCCATCTCAATGATGATGTTGATGAGGACGAGGGACACCCGGCCGACCGCGACTAGGCAGTCAGCGCATTTCGGATTTGCCCCCGCACGCCGGCCGGCATCCGCGTCTGTCGCCCAAGGTTGAACGCAGCCCCCCGTCCCATGGGACCCCCCGGCCCGACCACCCGACGGGTGATCCACGGGACGTAGGGCACCGCAATAATCGTTGTAGGCAGGCGTCCCCGGAGCTTTGGTGGGTCATGGGGCTCGGATATCGCTAGCTCGCCGCGAACTGCGCCGCCCGTGCTGGTGCACAACCGGCCCGAGCGGCGGTGAAGCCGTCGTTGCAAAGACCTGCCGGGTCAGGCAGGGCCGAGGAAACCCGCCGGCGGCACTGATGCTGAACGAACTCAGCTAGGGTGGTTGCCGCTCAGCACGGCCCCGCCCTCGCCGGTGACGATCTCGCCGAGGACCCAGGCGGGCACATGCCGCGCGGTGAGCAGCGCGAGGGCGCGGTCGACGTCGACGGCCGGCAGCACCGCCACCATGCCAACGCCCATGTTGAACGTGCGCTCCATCTCGGCCTGGTCGACCCGACCGCGGTCGGCCACGAGGCCGAAGACCGGCTGCGGGATCCAGCTGCCGCGGTCCAGCCAGGCGGCGAGATGGTCCGGTAGGACCCGGGCCAGGTTGCTCGCGAGCCCGCCACCGGTGACGTGGGCGAAGGCATGGACGTCGGTCTCGGCGATGAGTTGCAGGCAGTCCTTGGCGTAGATCCTGGTCGGCGTCAGCAGCTCCTCGCCGAGGGGCCGGCCGAGCTCGTCGATCACCGCGTCGAGGCGCAGCCGAGCGCCCTGCAGCAGAACGTGGCGCACCAAAGAGAAGCCGTTGCTGTGCACCCCGGACGAGCCCATCGCGATGACGACGTCGCCGGCCCGCACCCGTTCGGCCCCGAGCACCTCGTCGGCTTCGACGACACCCACGCCGGTGCCGGCGATGTCGTAGTGGTCGTCGGCCATCAGGCCCGGATGTTCGGCCGTCTCGCCGCCGACGAGAGCGCAACCGGCGAGAGCGCAACCGGCGGCGATCCCGCCCACGATCTCGGCGACCCGTTCCGGCACAACTCGACCGACCGCGACGTAGTCCTGCATGAACAGCGGCTCGGCCCCGCAGACGACGAGGTCGTCGACGACCATCCCTACCAGGTCGATCCCGACCGTGTCGTGCTTGCCCATCGCCTGGGCGATCGCCAGTTTGGTCCCGACGCCGTCGGTACTGCTGGCCAGCAGCGGCTCGCGGTACTTGCGGATGTCCAGCCGGAACAGCCCGGCGAACCCGCCGAGCCCACCGACGACCTCGGGTCGGCTCGCCCGCGCGACTTGGTTGCGCATCAGCTCGACAGCGCGGTCACCGGCCCGGATGTCCACGCCGGCCGCGGCGTACGACTCACCGCTCACGGTCGGCCGAGGGCATCGGCCGCCCCGCCCCCTGGTAGCAGCGCACCGGCCGGGTCAGCGGCATGCTCGGCAACGGCGCTTCGCTCCAACCCCTCCAGCACGTGCTTGCCGATCAACGCCTGCTGGGGGATCTCGATCGGGTAGTCGCCGGTGAAGCACGCCCGGCAGAGCTGGTCGGCCCGCTGGGCACTCGCAGCGGTCAACCCGTCGAGGCTCACGAAGGCCAGGCTGTCGGCCCCGATGCTCGCCCGGATCTCCTCGACGCCCAGGCCATTGGCGATCAGCTCGGCCTTGCTGGCGAAATCGATGCCGTAGAAGCAGGGCCACATCACCGGCGGGCTCGAGATCCGGACGTGCACCTCGGCCGCGCCGGCCTCGCGCAGCATCCGGACCAGCGCGCGCTGGGTGTTGCCGCGCACGATCGAATCGTCAACGACCACGAGCCGCTTGCTTTTGATCACTTCGCGCAGCGGGTTGAGCTTGAGCCTGATCCCGAGCTGACGAATGGTCTGCGAAGGCTGGATGAAGGTGCGCCCGACGTAGGCATTCTTCACCAGCCCCATGCCGTAGGGGATGCCGCTCTGCTCGGCATAGCCGATCGCGGCCGGGGTGCCGGACTCAGGCACCGGTATCACGAGGTCGGCGTCGACCGGCGCCTCGAAGGCCAGCGTGCGGCCGACCTGGACCCGGGTTGTGTACACGCCCTGGCCGGCGATCGTGGTGTCCGGGCGGGCCAGGTAGACGTACTCGAACAGGCAGCCCTTCGGGGTCTTCTCGGCAAAGCGCTGCGATCGCACCCCGTGCTCATCGATGGCCAGCAGCTCACCGGGCTCGACCTCGCGAACGAAGCTCGCCCCGACGATGTCGAGAGCCGCCGACTCACTCGCGACGACCCAGCCGCGCTCGAGCCGACCGAGCACGAGCGGGCGCACCCCGTGCGGGTCGCGGGCGGCGTACAACGTGTGCTCGTCCATGAAGACCAGGCAGAACGCGCCACGCAGAGTGGGCAGGACCTCCATCGCGGCGGCGTGCGGTGACAGATCCGGCCGCGCCGCCAGCAGCGTCGTGATCAGGTCCGAATCAGTGGTGGACGCCATCGGGCCGCGCTTCACCCCGAGCCCGGCGACCCGGCTGGCGAGTTCGCTCGTATTGGTGAGGTTGCCGTTGTGGCCGAGCGCCAGGCTGCCGCCACCAGGCTGGGTGCGAAAGCTCGGCTGAGCGTTCTCCCAGGTGCACGAGCCGGTGGTCGAGTAGCGACAGTGCCCGATGCCGAGGTGTCCCTTCAGGCTCTGCAGCAGCGCTTCATCGAAGACCTGCGCGACCAGGCCGAGCTCTTTGTAGACGAGCACCGAGCTGCCGTCGCTCACCGCCATACCGCAAGCCTCTTGGCCGCGGTGCTGCAACGCATAGAGGCCGTAATACGTCAGCTTGGCAACGTCCTCACCCGGTGCCCACACTCCGAAGACGCCGCACTCCTCGCCGACGGGCCGTTCGGGTGCGAACCGGTCCTCTGGCATGTCCTGTGCGACAGGCACGCGGGGGCTCCTCGCGAGTGGGATGGGGGAAGCCGACCAGCACAGTGTACCGGCGGGCTGCGCCGGGACCGTGCTTCTAGGGGGTCAGGGGCAACAGCGCCGAGAGGTCGGAGCGCTCCCCACTGGCCCGGACCCGACCGTCGCGCACCGCCTCGGCCCAGGCGAGCCGGCCAGTGCACAGCTGGACGAACGCCAACGGCTCGACCTCGACCGTGGCCGGGGGCGTGCCTCGGGTGTGCCGGACGCCTGCCAGGCACTGCACCGCGGCGTGCGGCGGGACCCGTACCTCGACACTGCGGCCCGGGTGCCGCTCGGCAAGCAACCGGGCGAGGTGTCGGGTCGCGGCCTTGACGTCGGCACGGTCGGGCTCGCGACCACTATCGAGGGCAGCAAGGACGGCCGCGGTTGGCATCGGGTCGTAGGGCGCGCGGCGCACGCCAGCAGCGTATCGGCGGACGGGCGCGCCCCGATCCCGCCAACCAGAACCGGAGGCCAGGACAACCCGGACGTTCG
>JAYUMN010000299.1:0-1970 GCA_043762595.1 Frankiales bacterium | reverse complement strand
GGCCAAAGCGACTTCGTCGTCGGTGCGCTGCACTCCCGCGATGGGCTCGCAATCCTCGCCCTGCCGTCGTGGCATCCCAAGGCACAGCAGTCCACGATGGTGTCCCGGCTGGACGGTCCGGTGAGCAGCTTCCAGCATTCATGGGTGGTCTCCGAATATGGCGCAGCCGCCCTCTGGCCGCAGTCGCAGCGAGCGCAGGCACGGCAACTCATCGACAACGTCGCGCATCCGTCAGCGCGCGAGCAGCTCTTGGAGCAGTCGTACGCCACCGGCGCCCTCGGGACCTGACGGAGCCCCTGCTACGTCGCCCTTGGCGTCGCAGCAACGCGGACCGGCGCGCTGCCGTTGGCCGGCGGCATCAGCGGGGTCGCTGCCGCGACCTCCCGGGCAAGAAAGGAGCCCAACTCGCCGATCGTCGACATAATCGGCGCCGGGAACACCACGGTGGTGTTCTTGTCGACCCCGATCTCAACCAAGCTCTGCAGATTGCGCAGCTGCAGCGCGAGCGGGTGGGCCATCATGATGTCGGATGCGTCACCGAGCGCCGCGGCTGCCAGCGATTCGCCCTCAGCGTTGATGATCTTTGCGCGCTTCTCCCGCTCGGCCTCGGCCTGCTTGGCCATGGCCCGCTTCATGCTGTCGGGCAACTGGATGTCCTTGAGCTCGACCAGGGTGACGAGCACGCCCCAGTCCACTGTGGTGACATCGAGGATCTCGCGGATGTCGAGGTTGATGCGGTCGGTCTCGGACAGCGTTTCGTCGAGCGTGTGCTGGCCGACAACTTTGCGCAGCGTGGTCTGGGCGATCTGGTTGATCGCGGCATGGACATTTTCGATCGCGACGACTGACTTGACCGAGTCGACGACCCGGAAGTAGGCGACCGCAGAAACGTCCACGCTGACGTTGTCCCGGGTGATGATGCCCTGGGACTGGATCGGCATGGTGATGATCCGGAGCGAGACCCGGTGCAGAACGTCGACGAACGGGACGATGAACTGCAGTCCGGGAGCACGGACCCCCACGACGCGACCCAGCCGGAACAACACGCCTTGCTCGTACTGCTTGACGATCCGCACCGCCAACGCCGCCACCAGCAGCGCCAGCAGGACGATGACGACCAGGACGTTGACCAGTGTGCTCATGGTGGGCGCTCCTCCGGTGAGGCCCCAGCGTCACCCCCTCGGGCAGCCCCCGTACAGAGGCTTTCGACCCCTGTCCTGGGCGAGCTCAACCAGGTGGCGCGTTGTACTCGTGGGCAAGCTCCTGCCCACTGAGCCGGGCCACCTCGTCCATGACGTCATCGGTCAGCCGACGTCGGGCCTTGGCCACGGGAAGGACGTCGTCGTAGGACGAGGGGTGGACGGGCGGACCGAAGCGGACCCGCACCCGGGCGACCCGCGGCAGCCGCGCGCCGACCGGCTGGACCCGGTCGGTGCCGATCAGACCTACGGGAACCACCAGCGCGCCGGAAGTGAGCGCGAGCCAGCCGATGCCGGTCCGCCCACGGTAGAGGCGGCCGTCACGGGATCGGGTCCCTTCGGGGTAGATCCCGAAGGCCAGGCCGCCTTGGAGTGCCTGCAGGGCTGCGCGCAGCGCCGCCTCTGCGTCGGGCTGGTCGGTGCGCTGCACGGGCACGGCGCCCATCACCCGGAAGAACACCCGTCGCGGGAGCCCGGCCAGTCCGCCGCCGGTGAAGTACTCCGCCTTGGCCAGGAAGGTCACCCGGCGGTGTGGCAGGGCGAGCGGGATGACGATGCTGTCGATGAAGGACAGGTGATTGCTGGCGAGGATCACCGGCCCGGTCGACGGCACCTGCTCGCTCCCTTCAACGACCGGTCGCCAGACCAACCTGAACGCCAACCCCAACAGGCGGCGAAGGACTGCGTACAGCAACGGGGAACCCCTGCCAGTCGAAGAGCGTCGACGCTAGCCGCTCACCTGTTGGCGGCGGGACACCGGGCCGTGATCCC
>JAYUMN010000298.1:0-7028 GCA_043762595.1 Frankiales bacterium | reverse complement strand
ACGCCCTTGGCCGCGGGCAACGACATCACGCCGACGCGGAAAGGCCTGGAGCCGGCAGCCTGCAGCGCGCGCGCCCCGATCCGGGCGCGCACCGTCGGGATGGACACGCCGAGTAGGTGAGCCGCCTCGCCGAGCTGGGCGCAGCGGCGCATGACATCTCGCTCGTCCACAGCGAGTCGCGGCAGCGCAAAAGAATTGCGACGACACTCGACAGCGACCAAGCGCAACGGCACTCGCCTACGTCACGTCGCGCGAGTGGCTGTGCGGGCCTCGTGGGGTCGGCGTAATCGCGGCACGACCAGAGCTGGCCCAACGCTTGACATGGAGCGCCAGTGCTGGGGCAAAGCCCGGCCCCTATAAGGCGTGCTCCCGCGGGTCAGCCTCAATCGGCCAGGCTCACGTCGAGGGGAGCGCCGATCACGCCGAGCACATTGCGGCCACCTCGGCCAGCGCCCAGAACGCGCTGGCCGAGGTTGGCGAGCAGGACCCGGCCGCGCAAGCGGTTTTGCGCGACAGTCCCCACGTTGATGTCACCGACGCGCAGTTATGAGGGCCGGCTGCGATCTGGCGGGGTTCGGCTGCTGCTGACATTCGAACGCCCCAGCCCACCGCTCACGCGGCAGACTGGGGCGCCTCGATGGGGCGGTGCCGACTAACTCACGTCGTAGCGGTCCAGCATCATGACCTTGTCCCACGCCTCGACGAAGTCGGCGACGAACCTGTCCTTCGACTCGTCGAAGCTGTAGACCTCTGCGATGCCGCGCAGGATCGCGTTGGAGCCGAAGACGAGGTCGACGGCGGTGGCGGTGCGCACCACGTTGCCGCCTGCGTCGCGGGCCTCGTAGACGCCGTCGGTGTCGCGGCTGGTGCTCCACTGCACGCCCAGGTCGAGCAGATTGCGGAAGAAGTCCTGCGACAGCACGCCGACGGTGTCGGTGAAGACGCCGTGCGCGCCGCCGCCGGTGTTGGCGCCGAGGACCCGCAGGCCGCCGACGAGCACGGTCATCTCCCTGGCCGTCAGGCCGAGGTTGTACGCCCGGTCGACCAGCAGCGTCTCCGGGGACAGCTTCACGTCGGGCTTGACCCAGTTGCGGAAGCCGTCGGCTCGCAGCTCGAGCCACGCCATGCCCTCGATGTCGGTCATCTCCTGCGTCGCGTCGGTGCGGCCCGGGGTGAAGGGCACGGTGACCGTGACCCCGCCCTCGGCGGCGGCCCTCTCAACTGCCGCGCAGCCGCCCAGCACGATCATGTCGGCTAGCGAGATCTGCTTGCCGGACGTCTGGCGGAGCTCATCGAGCGCAGCGATGACATGTTGCGTACCGGCGTTGACCGCCCAGCTCGCTTGCGGCTCGAGGCGCAGGCGAGCGCCATTGGCGCCGCCCCGCTTGTCGGTGCCCCGGAAGCAGGCCGCTGCGGACCAGGCGGTGTGGACCAGGTCCGAGACCGAGAGGCCGGTGGCCAGTACGGCGCGCTTGAGGTTCTCAACGTCCGTCGTACTCACCAACGGGTGGTCAACGGCCGGCACCGGGTCCTGCCATGCAAGCACCTCGGTCGGGACGTCCGGGCCGAGGTAGCGGCTCTTCGGGCCCATGTCGCGGTGCAGCAGCTTGAACCAGGCCCGGGCGTACTGGTCGGCGAAGTAGTCGAGGTCGCCGTGGAACCGCTCGGAGATGACGCGGTACTCCGGGTCGGCCACCATGGCGATGTCCGTCGTTGCCATCATCGGCGGATTCATCTTGCCCGGGATGTGCGCGTCCGGGACCAGCTCCTGCGCCGCTGCTTCCTTCGGCTTCCACTGCTTGGCGCCGGCCGGGCTGGTGGTCAGCTCCCACTCATGGCCGAACAACATATCGAAGTAGCCGTTGTCCCACTGGGTGGGGTTCGGCGTCCAGGCGCCCTCGAGGCCGCTGGTGATGGTGTCGGCGCCCTTGCCGGTCCCGAACTGGTTGATCCAGCCGAGCCCGTTGCCGTTCACCGGGCAGCCCTCGGGCTCTGGGCCCACGAGGCTGGGGTCACCGGCGCCGTGCGACTTGCCGAAGGTGTGGCCGCCAGCGACAAGCGCGACGGTCTCCACGTCGTTCATGCCCATGCGGGCGAAGGTGAGGCGGATGTCATGGGCGGACGCGAGCGGGTCGGGTCGCCCCTGCGAGCCCTCGGGGTTGACGTAGATCAGCCCCATGGTCACCGCGCCGAGGTCGCCCCCGGAGAGGTCGAGCGGCGCGTCTGGCCCGGCGTAGCGCTCATCGCCGAGCCAGGTGTCCTCCTGGCCCCAGAAGATCTCGGTCGGCTGCCAGCTGTCCTCGCGGCCGAAGGCGAAACCAAACGTCTGCAGGCCCATGTCGTCGTGGGCGACGTTGCCGGCGAGCACCAGCAGATCCGCCCAGGACAGCGAGCGGCCGTACTTCTGCTTGACGGGCATGAGCAGTCGACGGGCCTTGTCGAGATTCGCGTTGTCCGGCCAGCTGTTGAGCGGTGCGAAGCGCTGCTCGCCTTTGCCAGCGCCACCGCGGCCGTCGGCGCTGCGGTAGGTGCCGGCCGCGTGCCAGGACAACCGGATGAAGAGGCCGCCGTAATGGCCCCAGTCGGCCGGCCACCACTCCTGCGAGGTGCGCATGACGTCGACAACGTCGCTCTTGACAGCCTCGACGTCCAGGCTCTGGACGGCCTTGCGGTAGTCAAAGTCCTCGCCCAGCGGGTCGGAGCTGCTCGACGGACGGTTCAGGACGTCCAGGTCGACCTGGTTGGGCCACCAGTCGCGGTTGGTCTGCGGCCGGCGGTTGGTCACCTGGACGGTCGGCGAGGCGATCACCGGACTCGCGGACTCGCTGATGCTTGACGTGGTGCGGGTGTCCTTGGGCTGCGGGTCGGTCTGGGTCACGTCGTGCCTCTCTACTGGGTGGGCGGGGTGGAGTAATCCGTGGCGAAGTGGTCTGGGGCGGTTGCGCAGGTGAGGCATTGGCCCCAGTAGACGACCTCGGCCTCGTCGATGACGAAGCCGGCGTCGTCGGACGCGGTAAGGCAGGGGGCCTCGCCGACGGCGCAGTCGACATCGGCGATCTCACCGCACGAGCGGCAGACGACGTGGTGGTGGTTGTCGCCGACCCGGGCCTCATAGCGGGCCACCGAGCCGGCGGGCTGGATGCGCCGGACGAGACCGGCGTCGGTTAGGGCGCGGAGCACGTCGTAAACGGCCTGGTGGGACACCGCACCAAGGCTCTGACGGGTGGCGCGCAGCAGGGTGTCGGTGTCGGTATGCGGGTGTTCGTGCACCGCGGCGAGCACGGCCTTGCGCGGAGCAGTCACGCGCAGGAACGCACCGCGCAACAAGAACTCGGCATCGGGTTTCGTGTGCACCTGCACAGCCTAGGCCCAATCACTTGAACAGTTCAAGTCAGGCTGTGCACGCCGGAGCCGGGTCGTCCGCTGAGCCGGACCTCAAGTGATGGGGCGGAGGCGTTGGCCCGACCGACGCTTGAGCCAACCGGCCATCATCGGGCCCTGGCGGGGATCTATCGCTCGAGAGCGACGTCAACGAGCCGACCACCGTCGTCCGGACCACGGGCACAGAGGTCGTCATCGCGCGCCCGTTCCGAGAACAACCGGTTCTGAAACGACGAGTAGGGGTCTCGGCCCTGGCCCTGTCAATAATGGGCGGCTGGTTGGTGTGCTCGGGCAAATGGAACTTGGCAGCGTCCAGCCCCAGATCAATGGCTCAACCTTGAGCAGGTCGCGCGCGATGGGGTCGTGCCAGCGGGAGAGGGCCACTGTTCGCGCGGAGCAGTGCCACCAAATGTCAATAGGCGGCTCGCGGACCATGGCAGAGTTTGGCGGGGAGTAACTCCCTTGCCTGTCACCCCTCGCTCGTCCCGCCCCCTCCTGCAAGGCTCCCCGTGACCCGCACCCTGCGCTTTCCTGTGCCCGCGGTGGTTCTACCTGCTGCGCTGATCAGGCTGATGCCGTTGCCGGCGCCGCCCCGGGTCGCGGTGTCCCGGGCGTCGTTGCTGGCCTTCACGACGACGGCGTCAGCCGGGCTTGGCTATGACCGGATCGGGTTGCGTCGTGGCGGCCGGTTCTCCCTGCGCAACGATCGGGGGCCGGGCGTGTCGACGCAGTACTCCGACGCGCTGGCTGGCGACGTCGCTGTGGCGGGCCACCTCGACGGCTCCAGCGACGACGCGGCCAGCTTGTGGCGCGACGGCCTGTGAATGCTGCGCCGCAGCTCGGGTGGGCCGGTGGAAAAGGTTTTGTACGGCCGGCACGGAGGCGTACCGCTGCCGGGCGACTGGGCCGGCAACCACACCGACACGTTGGTGGTGTTCCGCTTCGGCAGGTGGTCTCGAGGATAATAACGAGGGCCCCACCAGCCGGATCGTCCGCTTCGGCCGGGCTCGCCGACCGGCCGGTCGCCGGGGACTGGGACGGCGACGGACGCACTGACCTCGGGGTGCTGCGCGGCAACCGGATGTTCCTTCAGGTCAACGGACGTAATCTGCCTTCGTTCGTGTTCGGCGTCCTGGGCGACCTGCCGCTAGCTGGGAACTGGCACCACGAGGGCGTCGACACGGTCGGGCTGTTCCACGCCGCGACCGGCACCTGGAACTTCCGTGCCGGTGACTGCACGACCCGGCGGACGGTGTTTGGCTCACCCGGCGACCAGCGGTTCCTGCGCCGGACCCGCGCTCTGGCCCTGGGGTGTTGCACCAGGTCTACGTGAGCCCGCCGGCCCGTTTGTGGCCAACGTGAACCTGGGTCGTGTTGTCCGCCGCGGCGACCCCCGACGCTGTCCTTGGCGGCGGCCGGTCGCGGGACGGTGCCGGCTGACCCGTGGCCGCCGGCGGTTTGGCCGGGCCGGTCACGAGTTCGCTGTTCAGCCGCTTCCACGGTCGATCCGTAGGTGGCGCGATAGGTCCGCTAGGAGTGCCCCCACGTCCAACTCCTCGTGAGGCTGGCTTGTCCCTAAGGCTTGCGTGCGGGCGACGGCTTCGCGCAGTTGTTTGAGGTAGCGGGCGCAGTTGCCGCAGCCGAGCAGATGGGCTTCGACCGCCCTTCGTGGGCCATCCCGTAACTGTCCATCGAGAAGCTCGCTGAGGAGACCGGCCACTTCGCGGCACGCAAGATCATCTTTTCGGCTCATTGCACACGCCCTTGCCGGTAGGGGTCCAATGTGGTTCGCAGGCGTACCCGCGCCTTGTACAGCAGGACCCGCTGATGGCCGGGCGTGATCCCCAACATGGCAGCGATTTCGGCTGGCGGGCATCCCAGGACGTCGGCGGCAACGACGACGACGCGTTGTCGCGGCGGGAGCTCAGCGATGGCGTCCTCCAACGCCTTTTGCAGGACTGCTGCCGCCGCTTCATCGTGGGGCCCGTCATCCCACGCCGTGACGGGGGCCGCCCAGGCCCCTGACCCGACGAACATCCCGATCTCCACGGCCGGCCCGCGTTCCTCCTTCCAGACCGCGCTGAAGGGAAGGACTCGCTGTTCCTTCCCCCGGCGGGTACGGGCAGCGTTGGCACAGATCGCCAGCAACCAACTTCGAACGCTTGCTCGACCCTTGAAGGAATCGGCCTTGCGCAAGGCGGCAAGCCAACTGTCCTGAACGACGTCTTCGGCCAAGGCCGCGTCGCCCAGCACGGACTGCGCCAGCCGGCGCATGGCCGGGGTGTGCCGCCGAACCAGCGTCTCAATCGCGGCCTGATCCCCACGTGTGGCTGCGTCGAGCAGATCCACGTCCCCGCTGTCGTGCTCGTGTTGCACACCCACAGCAACCCTCCAGGGATCGGAGACGTTCACGGACTGGGGAGGCGTCACCGCTGCGTAACTCATGTGACGTTAACAAATGACCTATCCCGCGTGTCTTCCTTCTGTCCAGCAATGTTGCTGGCCTACGAGAGGGAGCATCATGAGCAAGCGAAGGACGGCCAGGAGAGCAGTCTCGAGCGTAGGAGTGGGGCTGCTAACGGTAAGCACCTTGCTGCTGACCGCACCCGGGGCGGCCGCCTCCGATGGTGGCAGTGGCCGCGGCAGCGTCACCGTGCTGACCCCCGAAGCCAGGGTCGACGTTGCGCACGAGCTCGTGACGCTCCCGCTGTTCAGGGGCTCACAGGGCGGTTCCCCGGTCTGGTACGTCATCACCGATGACTCCGACCAGGCCGACGCCCAGGCCCGCGGCCTGAACTACGTCCCCAAGCTTGCGAACGCCCTCGGCACCAAGGCGGTCCAGCAGGCGACCGTGCTCGCTGACGGAAGCTGGAACTTCACCGGTGGCGTCGACTTCTCTCCCGTGCGTCAGGTGACGCCTGGACCGGCCGGCAACGAGTTCCTCGGCGGCAGCTACACCCCTGGCGCCAACGGCGACGCGAACTACAGCCCGCTGGTGACGACCGGAAATGGCATCGTGTACGACGCCACGCCGGTGCAGAACGCCTCTGGTGTGCACGACTCAATCGCGAGCATCGATCTGGTCGCGCGCACCGCGACCTTTCACTCGTTCTTCGGCTTCTGGAACGGCCACCGCACCGTGTACCTGCACCAAGACGCGTCCTCAAGGGTCGTGGCCGCAGCCGAGGGCTCGATCTACGCCCCGAACCTCGATGCGGCGCCAGGACTGGGAAGCAATGACCCCGAAACCTCAGCGCGCTCTGCAATCATCCCCATCCTTAACGGCGAGGTCGGCGCAACCAACCCCGCCCGCCAAGGCCTGAACTCGGCGTTGCGGGGCGAGGGCGACCCGCTCAACATCAACCAGGACATCCCTGGCCAGGGCAACGGTCGTTACAGCCCGGTCTGGGACGTCCACCCCGTCTTCTGGACCCAGGCTGCGATCGACGCCGGCAAACGCAAGGTGCTCGTCAGCGGGAACGACGTCGCCAGCGCCTTCGGCAGCCGCTTCATCACCGGCGCCGGCGGGCCAGCAAACCCAAGCTTAGGTGGCTTCCCCGCTGCAGGGTTCATCTCCAACTGCCCGCTCCTCGCCCTGGCCTCCTGAGCCAACCGCACCCTCATCGCCGTGGTCGGGGGCCGTCCCC
>JAYUMN010000297.1:0-21639 GCA_043762595.1 Frankiales bacterium | reverse complement strand
AATCTGGCGGACGTCGCCGCGATGGGAGGCGTTGGCACCGCGCTGCTCGTCGGGCTCGCAGCGCCGCCGGCGCTGCGGGTGGCCTGGGCGCTGGAGCTGGCCGACGGCCTGCGGGACGAGGCCGCCCTGGTCGGTGCGGTCGTCGTGGGCGGCGACACGGTGACCGGCCGGCAGATCATGGTGAGCGTCACCGCTCTCGGTTCGCTCGGTGGGCTGCCGCCCGTCACCCGGGCCGGCGCTCAGCCCGGTGATGTGGTGCTGCTGGCCGGTCGGCTCGGCTGGTCGGCAGCCGGCCTCGCCTTGCTGCAGCGGGGTTCGCGGGGCGGCCAGCTCATCCAGGCGCACCGGCGACCCACCCCGCCGTACGCGCTGGGTCCGGTCCTGGCGCGGGCCGGCGCGACTGCGATGTGCGACGTCAGCGACGGCCTGGTCGCCGATCTCGGCCACATCGCACGGGCCAGTGGGGTCGTCATCGACCTGCGTAGCGACCGGCTCGCCGACGACGCGGTCGACCTCGACGACGTCCTGCACGGAGGTGAGGACCACGCCCTGGTCGCGACCCTGCCGGCCGGCTCGACGCCGCCCGCCGGGTGCCGGGTGGTCGGGCAGGTGTCGGCCGGCGCCCCGGTGGTGCTTGTCGACGGCCAACCGACAACCGGTGGCTGGGAGCACTTCCGGTGAAGCGTGTCCTTACGATCGCCGGATCGGACTCGGGCGGTGGCGCCGGGATCCAGGCCGACCTCAAGACACTGCTGGCCCTCGGCGTGCACGGGATGACCGCGATCACCGCGGTGACCGCGCAGAACACCCTCGGTGTGCAGGGCGTCTGGCCATTGCCCCCAGAGGCGGTGCTGGCCCAGATCGCCAGCGTCATAGCTGATGTCGGGGTCGACGCGGTCAAGACCGGCATGCTTGGCAGTGCCGCGACCGTCGCGGCGGTTGCGCGGTCCCTGACGCCGTTGACCGTCCCCGTGGTCATCGACCCGGTCGGCGTCAGCACCTCCGGTGACCGGCTGCTCGACGCCGATGCCGTCTCCGTCGTCCGCGAGTTGCTGCTGCCGCTCGCGACGGTGCTGACCCCCAACGTGGCCGAGGTCGAGCTGCTGTGTGGGGTACGGGTCACCCGCGAGCACGATCTGCGCCGGGCCGCGGACGCGCTGCTCGCGCTCGGCCCGAGGTGGG
Organism: Frankiales bacterium; assembly: GCA_043762595.1. Taxonomy (GTDB): domain Bacteria; phylum Actinomycetota; class Actinomycetes; order Mycobacteriales; family SCTD01; genus JAYSQK01. The sequence goes on along the minus strand of JAYUMN010000297.1, from coordinate 20,457 downwards.
TCCTCGTCAAGGGCGGCCACCTGTCGGGTGACGCCGTTGACCTGCTGACCGACGGCGATGTCGAGCTGGTGCTGCGGGCCGGGCGGGTGCCCGGCCGGGGGACCCACGGCACCGGCTGCACGCTGGCCTCGGCGATCGCTGCCCGGCTGGCGCTCGGCGACGAGATGCCGGCGGCGGTCGGCGTTGCCAAGGACTACGTCACCGGCGCGATCGCCGGCGCGCCTGGGCTCGGCGCCGGGCACGGCCCGGTCGACCACGGTTGGCGGCTGCACCACCCGACTGGCCGGGCGTAGCGTCCACGTCATGACCGCAGCGCAGGTGCGGGTCACCCGAGACGGTGATCACGCGACCATCACGATGTCCCGGCCGGAGCAGCGCAACGCCCTGTCGTTGCAGCACCTCGACGAATTGCTGGCGGCCTTCCAAGCGGTGGGCGCCAGTGACGCGACCGGGATCGTGCTGGCCGCCGAGGGATCGGTGTTCTCGGCCGGGCACGACTTCCGCGACGTCGGGGGCGCCCAGCTCGACGCGGTGCGCCGGCTGCTGCTGACCTGCGCCGAGCTGATGGACCTCGTGCAGTCCGTCCCGCAGGTCGTCCTGGCTCGCGTCCACGCCCTGGCGACCGCCGCCGGCTGCCAGCTCGTCGCCAGCTGCGACCTCGCGGTGGCCGCCGACACCGCCGGTTTCGCGGCGCCCGGCGGCAAGGGGGGCTGGTTCTGTCACACCCCGATGGTTGCGATCGCCCGCAACGTCGGGCGCAAGCGGGCGATGGAGCTCGCCCTCACCGGCGACGTCATCGACGCCGCGACCGCGCTGGAATGGGGTCTGGTCAACCGGGTCGTGCCCGCGCAGCAGCTTGACGCGACGGTCGCGGACCTGCTGACCAGGGCGACCCGCGGCAGCCGCGCCTCCAAGGCGCTCGGCAAGCAGGCGCTCTACGCGCAGACCGCGATGGGTCAAGGCGATGCCTACCGATACGCCGTCGAGGTGATGGCCGGCGCCAGCCAGAGCGCCGACGCCCAGGAAGGCGTGGCGGCATTTTTGGAGAAGCGGGCGCCGAAGTGGACGAGCTGAGCTGGTTCCCCGTCCCGGCCGAGCAGGACCTGCCGGAGGACCTGCAAGGCCTCTTTCGCAAAGCAAAGGACAATCTGGGCTTCGTGCCACAGGTCTTCCGCTCCTACAGCTACCGGCCGGACCGGCTGCGCACCTGGTTCGCCCACTTCAAGAGCCTGCACGTGCCGACCGAGCAGCTATCGGCCGCCGACCGGGAGATGGTCGCGGTCGTCGTGTCGATGGCCAACGGGTGTCTTTATTGCCTGGTCGCGCACGGCGCCGCGCTACGCCAGGCCCTCGGCGATCCGGTGCTCGGCGACCGGATCACGTTGGACTGGCGCCGGGCCGGTCTCGATGCCCGTCGTACGGCGATCTGTGGCTACGCCGAGAAGCTCACGCGGACCCCGGTCGAGATGACCCGCGACGACCTGGCGGGGCTGCTGGCCGTCGGGTTGACGCAGGAGGAGGCCTGGGACGTCGCGGAACTCGCCGCGATGTACAACCTCACCAACCGGATGGCGATGGCCACGAACATGATCCCGAACGAGGAGTACCACGCCCTGGCGCGTTAACCGCAGCTACTCGAGCCGCCGCAGCTCCTTGCGGTAGCGCTGCCCGTTGTCGGCGTACATCGCCACGGCCGGCTCGAAGGCCCCGTCGGGCACTGCGTCGAGCCGCATCCTGGCCGGGATGCCCAGCGCCATCGCATGAGCAGGCACCTCTGTCCCGTTACTCACCACCGCGCCGGCCCCCACCAGGGCGCCGGTGCGCACGACGACATCGTGCAGGACGACCGACCCGGAACCGATCAGGCACCGGTCCTCGACCGTGCATCCTTCGAGATGGGCGAGGTGGCCGACCACGCAGTCGTCGCCGATGATGGTGGCCTGCTCGGCGGTGGCGTGCACGACCGTGCCGTCCTGGATGCTGGTGCGCTCGCCCACCACGATCGTGCCGTAATCCCCGCGCAGGACGGCGCCGGGCCAGATCGAGCTGCCCGCCCCGATCCGGACGGCGCCGATGACGGTCGCGCCGGGGTGGATGTAGGCGTCCGGGTGGATCTCGGGGACGCGGTCCCCGAGTGCGTAGACGGCCACTGCCGCTCCTTCATGGTTGACGGGCCCGGCTCGTGGCATCCTGCTTAGATGGCCTTCTGGTATTGCCTGGACCACAAGCAGGTGGAGGGCTCGGCGAGCGCCGATGCCGGCTGCCGCGCGGAGGTCCGGCTCGGTCCGTACTCAAGTGCCGCCGCCGCCGCGAAGGCGGTGCAAAGCGTCAAGCAGCGCGAGGAGCGGATCACCGCCGAAGATCGCGCCTGGGACGGCGAGGCCTAGGCCGAGCGGACGACCTTGCCGGCCTTGATGCACGAGGTGCAGACGTTGAGTTTTTTGGGTGTTCGGCCGACCATCGCACGGACCGTCTGAATGTTGGGGTTCCAGCGGCGGCGGGTGCGCCGGTGGGAGTGGCTGACCGACATGCCGAATCCCGGTCCCTTGCCACACACGTCGCAATTGGCGGCCACGGAGCACTCCAGGTGATGATCGATTGCAAGGCCCGACACCGCCGGACAACTCAGCGAGCGTAGCAGCACCGATAGCCTCATCCACCTCCGACGACAAGGTCCTCCGTGTTGGCCGAGCTCGACGCCGCCGCCGTGCGGCACTGGTGCACGACCGGCTTGGAGGCCATCACCGCCGCCCGGCAGGAGCTCGACGACCTCAATGTCTACCCGGTGCCCGACGGCGACACCGGCAGCAACCTGCAGCTCACGATGACCACTGTGGTCGAGGCGATCGCAGCCGCGCCGACCGACCTGGCCGGCACGACCAGGTCGATGGCGTACGGCAGGGTGATGAGCGCCCGCGGCAACTCAGGGGTGATCCTGAGCCAGCTGCTGCGGGGGGTGACTGAGCTCTTCGGGGCGCTGGAAACCGTCGGTCCGGCCGAGCTTGCGAAGGCGTTGACCCGCGCCGCCGAGCTCGCCTACGCCGCGGTCGCGACCCCCGTGAAGAGAACCCTGCTGACCGTCGCGAGGCAGGCCACCGAAGCCGTCCAGGCCCGGTACGCCGTACCGGGGGCACAGCTGCACGCACTGGTCACCGTCGCCCGGGAGGCCGCCGCCGGCTCGCTTGCGCGCACCCCGGACCTGCTGCGGCAGCTGCGTGCCGCCGGGGTGGTCGACGCCGGCGGCCGCGGGCTGTGCGTGCTGCTCGAGGCGGTCGTCACGGGCCGGGCTGTCGCGTCGGCACCGGGCCTGCTCGTGGCCCGGGACCGCTCCGGGCTGGCTGCCGCCCGGGAGGTCGGCAGCGACGCGTTCGCCGACGAGGCGCAGGTCCTGCTGCGGGACGCCTCGGCCACGGCCGTCGGCACCCTCACCGAGGTGCTCGGCAGTCTCGGCGACTCGCTCGTCGTCGTCGTCGGCGGTGACGCGTTGCACACCGTGCATGTGCACGTCAACGACGTCGGCGCCGCTGTCCAAGCGGGGGTCGAGGCTGGCCGGCCGTTCCGGATCACCGTGACCCTTTTCGCCGACCAGCTCCTGGCCGAGGCGGGACCGATGCTGAACCAGCTCCGGGCCGTCGTGGCGGTGGCGTCCGGGGTCGACCTGGCTGGACTGTTGCGGGCAGCTGGCGCGCTGGTGCTCGACGGCGGGCCGACAGCCAACCCGTCGACCGCGGAGCTGACCGCCGCGGCCCGCCGGAGTGGGGCGCGCGAAGTCGTGCTGCTGCCCAACGATGGCAACGTCCGGGCGGTCGCGGACGCCGCGGCGCGAGCCGCCCGGGAGGACGGCCTGGCCGTCGCGGTCGTGCCGACAAACTCGCCGCTGCAGGGGCTGGCCGCGCTGTCGGTCGCCAGCGCGGTGACGGCGTTCGAGGACGATGTCGCGGCAATGGTCGAGGCGGCCGCCGGCACCCGCTGGGCCGCGGTCACCAGAGCCGTCCCCGGGGCACCGACGCCAGCCGGGGGGTGCGCCAAGGGCGATGTCCTGGGCCTGCTCGAGGGCGAGGTCGTTGTCGGCGGCGAGGTTGATCAGGTCGGTTGTGAGCTGTGGCACCAGATGCTGCTCGGTGGCGGCGACCAGCTGTCGTTCTACGTCAGGGACGCCCATCCCGGGATCGAGGTGCTGGTCTACGACGGCGGCCAGCCGCACTGCCGACTGCTGCTCGGGGTGGAGTGATGGTCGCCTTCGACACCCGGCTGCGCGACGTCATCGGCAAGACCGCACCAGTCCTGGCCGAGCAGCTCGGCCTGCACACCGTCGGCGACCTGCTGCGGCACTACCCGCGCCGTTACGACGAGCGCGGCCGGCTGGCGGCGTTCGACGAGCTGGTTCTCGGCGAGCACGCGACGGTGTTCGCGGAGGTGGCCAAGGTCGAGACCAAGCGCTTCCCGGCCAAGCCCGGCAAGAAGCCGCTACACAAGACCGACGTCACCATCCGCGACGGCAACGGCCGGACGATGACGATGGCGATCTTCAACCGGGTTTGGGCGCAGCGCGAGCTGGTGCCTGGCCGGCAGGCGTTCTTCGCCGGCAAGGTCGAGCGCTTCAATCAGCGCATCCAACTGGCCAACCCGGAGTACCAGCTGGTCGACGACGATCAGGGCGTCGCGACCGCGGAGTTCGCCGGCGAGCTGCTGCCGGTCTATCCGGCGACGGCCAAGGCATCCAGCGTCGTGCTGATGCGCAGCGTCCGGTTGGCCCTCGATCAGGTCGACGTCGGCGGCGACCCGTTGCCGCCGGCGTTCCGAGCGGCCAAGGATCTGCCGGGGCTGCGGGCGGCGCTGGAGCAGGTGCACCGGCCGCAGACCCGGGAGGACATCGTCCGGGCCTCGGCGCGGCTGAAGTGGGACGAGGCGTTCGTCCTGCAGACGACCCTCGCGATCCGCCGGGCGGCCGCCCGGGCGCTGCCGGGTGTGCCGCGGCCGGCCCGGCCCGACGGGCTGCTGGCCGCCTTCGACGCGCGGTTGCCGTTCATGCTGACCCGCGGCCAGCGCGACATCGGTCAGGTGCTGACCCGCGAGCTCGCCGACAGCCACCCGATGTACCGGCTGCTGCAGGGCGAGGTCGGTAGCGGCAAGACCCTGATCGCGCTGCGGGCGATGCTCGCCGTCGTCGACACCGGCGGGCAGGCGGCACTGCTCGCCCCGACCGAGGTGCTCGCCCAGCAGCACGCCAGGTCGATCGGGGTGATGCTCGGCGCGCTCGGCCAGGGACCGCTGATCGGTGGCGACCTGGCGACCAGGTTGGCTCTGCTCACCGGCTCACTCGGCGCCGCGGCCCGGCGTACCGCGCTGGAGCAGGTGGCCTCCGGAGCGGCCGGCCTGGTCGTCGGCACGCACGCTCTGCTCAGCGAGGGGGTGGCCTTTGCCGACCTCGGCCTGGTCGTCGTCGACGAGCAGCACCGCTTCGGGGTCGAGCAGCGAGAAGCGCTGCGGGCAAAGGGAACGGCGCCGCACGTGCTCGTCATGACCGCCACGCCGATCCCGCGTACGGTGGCGATGACGGTCTACGGCGACCTTGAGGTCTCGACGCTGACCGAGCTCCCCAAGGGGCGCGCGCCGACCCGCAGCGCCGTCGTGCCGGTCGCTGAGCAGCCGGCCTGGCTCGACGTGGCGTGGACGCGCATCTGCGAGCAGGTCGGGCAGGGGCGGCAGGCGTTCGTCGTCTGCCCCAGGATCGGCGACGACGGGCCCGCGGACAGCGAGGAACCTGCCCCCGGCCAGGACGACAAGCGACCCGCGATCGCCGTCGCCGAGCTGCATCCGCTGCTGGTGGCCGGACCGCTCCGCGGGCTGCGGGTCGAGCTGCTGCACGGCCGGCTGCCCGCCGACGTCAAAGACGATGTGATGCGCCGCTTCGCCGCGGGAGGCATTGACGTGTTGGTCGCAACGACCGTCGTCGAGGTCGGCGTCGACGTCCCCAACGCGACCGTCATGGTCATCATGGACGCCGACCGGTTCGGGGTCTCGCAGCTGCATCAGCTGCGCGGCCGGATCGGTCGTGGCGAGCACGCCGGGTTGTGCCTGCTGGTCACCGAGACCGAGCTCGGCAACCCAGCACGGTTCCGGCTCGACGCGGTCGCCGCCACCAACGACGGCTTCGAGTTGGCCCGGGTCGATCTGGAGCAGCGCCGGGAGGGCGATGTGCTTGGCGCCAGCCAGTCGGGCAAGCGCTCGTCCCTGCGGATGTTGCAGCTGCTCCGCGACGAGGACGTCATCCGGGAAGCCCGGGTCGCCGCGGTGGCCCTGGTCGAAGCCGACCCCGCTTTGGAGCAGCACCCGGCCCTGCGACAGGCTGTCGCCGACCTCGTCGACGCCGAACGGGCCGACTACCTGGAGAAGGCGTGACGCGCATCATTGCCGGCCAGGCGCGTGGCCGGCGGCTGGTCGTCCCCAGGGGCGAGCTGACTCGACCGACCGCCGACCGCGCGCGAGAGGGCCTGTTCTCCAGCCTGCAGTCGCTTGTCGACGTCGAGGGAGCCCGCGTCCTCGACCTGTACGCCGGGTCAGGGGCCATCGGACTTGAGGCGCTGTCCCGCGGCGCGGCCGAGGTCACCCTGGTCGAAGACGATCCCGCTGCCTGCACGGCGATCTCGGCCAACGTCGCAGCTGTCGGACTGCCGGGCGCCGAGCTCGTCCAGGACCGCGTCGAGCAGGTCCTGCTCGGCCCTGCCTTGGCGTACGACGTGGTGGTCCTCGACCCGCCGTACGACCTCGACGTCGACTCCGTCCTGCTGGCCCTCATACCCTGGCTCGCGATCGATGCCGTCGTCGTTGTGGAGCGACGCACCCGCGGGCCCGCGCCCGCCTGGCCGGAGGGACTCGTGGCAGTGCGGACACGCAGGTACGGCGAGGCGACGCTGCACTACGGCGCGGCCTCGTGAGACGGGCCGCCTGCCCTGGGTCGTTCGATCCGGTGACGCTTGGCCACCTCGACATCATCGGGCGGGCCAGCCTGCTCTACGACGAGGTCGTCGTGGCGGTCGGGATGAACCCCAGCAAGAAGCGGCTGTTCAGCTTCGAGGAGCGCACCGAGATGTTGCGCGAGGTGACCGCCGGCTATGGAAACGTTGTCGTCGACAGCTTCGATGGGCTGATCGTGGACTTCTGCAAGGCCCGCGAGGTGCAGGTCATCGTCAAGGGCCTGCGGGCGATCAGCGACTTCGACTACGAGCTGCAGATGGCGCAGATGAACCACGGCCTGGCCGGTGTCGAGACGATGTTCATGACCACCAACCCGCTCTACTCGTTTCTGTCGAGCAGCCTGGTCAAGGAGGTCGCGACGTACGGTGGTGATGTGTCCGGCTTGGTGCCGGATGCCGTGCACAGGCGCTTGCTGGAACGGCTCGCCAACGGCACGCCGTAGCGAGGAGGAGTTGCGTGGACGCGGTCCAGGCCAAGCTGGCTGAGCTCACGGCGATTGTCGAGGGCGCCCGGTCAATGCCGATGTCGGCCTCCTGTGTGGTCAACCGGGCCGAGGTGCTCGACCTGCTGGGGGAGCTGCAGGCGTTGCTGCCCAAGCAGCTCCACGAGGCGCAGGCGGTGCTTGGCGACCGCCACGAGGTGGTTCAGGCCGGTCACCGGGAAGCTGAGCAGATCATCGCCGAGGCGCGGGTCGAGCGTGAGCGGTTGCTGGTCGAGACCGACGTCTACGCCGAGGGACAGCTCGAGGCGGCGCGGTTGGTGCACGAGGCCCGGATCCTCACCGACTCGATGCGGCTCGAGGTCGAGGACTATGTCGACGGCAAGCTCGCCAACTTCGAGATCGTGCTGACCAAGACGCTCGCCGCGGTCGAGCGGGGGCGACAGAAGCTGGCCGGTCGCTCCGAGCTCGACGAGCTGCGCGACGCCGAGGAACACAACAGCTTTATCGACCAGCCGCAGCCCGGCTGAGGTCCGGCGGGGCGGTCGGCTAGCCTTATCTTGATCTCGTCCCGAGCCCAGCGACTCACATGCCCGAGAACAGGAAACAGCAGCACCGCCTCGACCCACTCGATCCCCTCGTGCTCGACACGCGCGAGCTGGGGCGTCGACCGGGGTCGATGCGGCGGATGCGGTTCCCCGCCCTCGCGCCTGCCGGTCTTGGTCTCGTCGGCCTGATCGGTGTGCCCGCCGGTGCCGAGCTCGACCTGGATCTCAGGCTCGAGAGCGTCATGGAGGGCGTGCTGGTGAGCGGCACCTTGACGGGGCCGCTGACCGGGGAGTGCGGCCGGTGCCTCGAACCCATTCATGACCAACTGGTCGTGCAGGTGCAGGAGCTGTTCGTCTACCCCGAGGGCAGCATCGACCAGGACGAGGACGACGAGGTCGCGCGCATGGAGGGTGATCTGCTCGACCTCGTCCCCACGCTGCGCGACGCAGTGGTGCTCGCACTGCCGCTGACCCCGCTCTGCCGGCAGGACTGCCAGGGGCTCTGCGCCACCTGCGGGGAGTTGCTGATCGACCTGCCAGCGGACCACTCGCACGACACGACCGACGCACGCTGGGGCGCCCTGTCGGGGTTGCTCGAGCCGTCGACCACAGACCAGGAGAACTGACATGGCCGTCCCGAAGCGCAAGATGTCGCGCAGCAACACGCGCTCGCGCCGGTCGCAATGGAAGACCGCCCTGCCGGTCCTGACGACCTGCGACCGTGGCCACACCACGCGGCCGCACACCGTGTGCCCTGAGTGCGGGCGCTACGACAAGCGCGTCGTCATCGCGGTCTGATCCACCCTTCGTGACCCGCGTGGCCCTCGACCTGCTCGGTGGTGACCACGCCCCGACCTCGGTCGTCGAAGGCGCGCTGGTGGTGGCCGACGAGCTGCCCGGGGTCGAGGTGATCCTGGTCGGTCCGGTCGACGTTGCCGAACGCCTGCTCGAGCAGCGCGGCGCGGCCGGCCGGTTCGCGTTGGTCGCTGCAAGCCAGGTTGTCGGCATGCACGAGGACCCCGCCCGCGCGGTTCGGGCCAAGCGCGATGCGACTGTCCGGGTCGCCAGCCGTCTGGTCCGGGACGGTCATGCCGACGCGGTCGTGTCGGTCGGCTCGACCGGCGCGGCCCTGGCTGCCGCGGTCTTCACCCTCGGCCGGTTGCGCGGCATGGGCCGACCTGCGTTGGCCGCCGTCGTGCCTGCCAAGACCGGCCCGCTGGTCTTTCTCGACGCTGGGGCCACCACCGAGGCCACCCCCGAGCTGCTGGCGCAGTTCGCGCTGGCCGGCGTCGCCTTCGCGCAGGTTCGGCTCGGCATCGCCCGGCCACGGGTCGGGCTGCTGACCAACGGCGAGGAACCAGGCAAGGGCGATCCCCTGCGCAAGGACGCGTACGACGCACTGGCGGCCCTACCGGTCGACTTCGTCGGCAACGTGGAGGGTCGCGACGTCCCGCACGGCGGCCGGGCGGATGTCGTCGTCACCGATGGCTTCACCGGCAACGTGCTGCTCAAAGGCCTTGAGGGCGCCGCGACGATGCTCACCGAGGTGCTGACGGCGGCCTTTCTCGCCACCGAGGCGCGCCGGGTCGCTGCGCAGGAGCTGCTGCCGGCGCTGCTCGAAGCCACCGCGCCGATGTCGCCCGACGCCCTCGGTGGCGCGGTCCTGCTCGGCGTCAACGGCGTCTGCGTGGTCGGCCACGGCGCGTCCTCCCCGCGGGCCATCGCCAGCTGCATCGGGGTGGCCGCGCAGGCCGCCCGCGAGGGCCTGGTCCCCAAGGTGCAGCAGGCGCTCGACGCGTTTCGGCAGGCCGGGGTGGCCGGATGAGGCTGACCGAGGCGCAGGTGCTCGACGTCGTGCAACGGGCGGTCGCGACCGTGCTGGAGCTCGACCCGTCGAGCGTCGGCCGGTCCACCAGCTTCAAGGCCGACCTCAACGCCGACTCACTCGCCCTGGTCGAGATCGTCGAGATCGTCGAGGAGGAGCTCGCACCGCAGGCGCGTCCCGGGTTCCACATCGACGACGAGGACCTCGATGGGTTGACCACCTTGGGCGAGGCCGTCGACTACGCGCTTGCTCGGCTGTGAGCCGGGCGGCGCAGTACACCCTGCTCGAGATGGCGCTCGGCACGGCCATCGACCGCGACCTGCTCGAGCGCGCGCTCACCCACCGCTCCTACGCCTACGAGCACGGCGGGCTGCCCACTAACGAGCGGCTGGAGTTCCTCGGCGACGCCGTGCTCGGGTTGGTCGTCACCGACGCGCTCTACACGACTCACCCCGACCTGGCCGAGGGGCAGCTGGCCAAACTCCGGGCCAGTGTTGTGAGCACCCGCGCCCTCGCCGTGGTTGCTCGCGAGCTGGGGCTCGGCCGGTGGATGCGTCTGGGCAAGGGCGAGGACGTGACCGGTGGCCGCGACAAGTCGAGCATCCTGGCCGACACGATGGAGGCCGTGCTCGGGGCCGTCTACCTCGACCGCGGCCTGCCGGGGGCGACCACCGTTGTCCGGGCGCTGTTCGATCCGCTGATGCACGCCGCCGCGCAGGATGGCGCCGCGATGGACTGGAAGACCGCCCTGCAGGAGATCACCGCGGCGCGGGGGCTCGGGCCGCCGGAGTACGTCATCGCTGAAAGCGGCCCGGACCACGAGAAGCACTTCACCGCAGCGGCGCTCATCAACGGCGAGCGTCTCGGTGCCGGCGCCGGTAAAAGTAAGAAGGAAGCCGAGCAGATCGCCGCCGAGGCAGCCTGGCGATCGCTGTCGGAGGGGGCGCCGGGCGGTGCCTGAGTTGCCCGAGGTCGAGGTCGTCCGGCGCGGCTTGGAGCGCGGCGTCGTCGGCCGCACCATCGTTGCGGTGGAGGTCCACCACCCCCGGGCCGTCCGCCGGCATCTCGCCGGCGCCGCCGATTTTGCCGCGCTGCTCGCCGGCCGGACCGCCACCGCGGCGCTGCGCCGCGGGAAGTACCTCTGGCTGCCGCTCGACTCCGGCGACGCCCTGACCGGGCATCTCGGGATGAGTGGTCAGTTGCTTGTCGTTGCTCCCGAGAAGCCGGCTGAAACGCACCTGCGGATCCGCTTCAGCTTCGCCGGCGGCGGTCGGGAGCTGCGCTTCGTCGACCAGCGCACGTTCGGCGGCATGGTGGTGGTGGCCGACGGCGCGGCGCTGCCGTCGACGATCAGCCACATCGCCCGCGACCCGCTGGACGAGCAGTTCGACGACGAGGCGTTCGTGGCGGCGCTGCGGGCCAGGCGCACCGGCATCAAGCGGGCTCTGCTGGATCAGAGCCTGATCAGCGGGATCGGCAACATCTACGCCGACGAGGCGCTGTGGCGGACCCGGCTGCACGGCAACCGGCCGACCGACCGACTCACTCGACCGGCGGCGCGGGCCCTGCTCGCCCACGTGCGCGACGTGCTCGGGGCATCGCTGCAGCAGGGCGGCACCAGCTTCGATGCGCTCTACGTCGGCACCGACGGCGCCAGCGGGCTGTTCGAGCGTTCACTGAACGCCTACGGCCGCGAGGGTGAACCCTGCCCGCGCTGCGGGACGCTCATCCGGCGCGAGTCGTTCATGAACCGTTCGAGTTTCAGCTGCCCCCGCTGCCAACCCCGGCCGCGCGCAGCGCGCTGACCGCCGCCGGCACCGTCCCGTCGGCCTGCACCGGTGTCCAGGCCTGGCCCGGCAGCCATTGCGAGCCGCAGCCGGCACAGGCCAGCATCGCGACGTCGCAACCAGGGGCGGCGGCAACCCAGTCGCACAGCTGCCGGCACGGGGCGGTCGCAAGGGCCATGCTCGTAGTCTGGCGGGCGTGGACGAAGTGCGCCTGACCGCTTTCGTGAAGGGCCGTGTGCAGGGCGTCGGCTTTCGCTGGTGGACCCGCGCCCGGGCGCTCGAGCTGGGCCTGTCGGGTCGCGCGAGCAATCTCGACGACGGCCGGGTCGAGGTGGTCGCCGAAGGACCCGACGCAGCCTGCCGGGCGCTGTTGGCGCAGCTGCACAAGGGCCCCGGCCGGGTCGACTTCATCGCCGAACAGTGGTCGATGCCGCGCGGGGAGCGGGGCTTCGCCGAGGCGTGACGCCGTGACCGGTTCGTGACCTGCACCTTGACCCCGGGTGGCACTCGTGGCATCCTTGTGCCATCGCGCCTGTGGTCATCTGCCGGGCACGAACCCCCTCAATGTGGAGGATCACTTCTCATGGCCAAGGCCCTGTTCGGACACACCGGTGTAGGCAACGACGCGCGGCTGGCTGCCGAGGTGCGTCGCCTGCGCGACCGGGTGAGCTCGCTTGAGCTCGAGCTCAGTCGGGCCCTCGCCACCAATGATGCACTGATGGCGAGCGTCCACGTCGACGACGACATCCGGGTACTGACCAGCGAGCCCGCACTGACCTGATCTCGCCATTGCACAGGGGCGTCTCCCGATGGGGGGCGCCCTTGTTGTGTCTGGCAGGACACGATTCGCGACGCACCGGGGCGGCGTGATGCCTGGCCACCCGGGCGGCCGCCGGTAGGGTCGTTCCGGCCTTCCCCGTGCTTGCCAGAACCGGCCGACCGACAGGCGAGACGTGTACCTCAAGAGCCTCACGCTCAAGGGCTTCAAGTCCTTTGCGTCCCCGACGACCCTGCGTTTCGAGCCTGGCATCACCTGCGTGGTCGGCCCGAATGGTTCGGGCAAGAGCAACGTGGTCGACGCGATCGCCTGGGTTCTCGGCGAGCAGGGTGCCAAGGCGCTACGCGGCGGCAAGATGGAGGACGTCATCTTCGCCGGCACGCCCGGCAAGGCCCCGCTCGGCCGGGCCGAGGTGACCCTGACGATCGACAACACCGACGGGGCCCTGCCGATCGAGTACGCCGAGGTCAGCATCACCCGGCTGATGTTCCGTGACGGGGCCAGTGAGTACGGCATCAACGGCAACCGCTGTCGCCTCGTCGACGTCCAGGAGCTGATGAGCGACAGTGGGATCGGCCGCGAGCTGCACGTCGTGGTCGGGCAGGGTCAGCTCGACGCGGTGCTGTCGGCCCGCCCCGAGGACCGCCGGGCCTTCATCGAGGAGGCCGCCGGCGTGCTGAAGCATAAAAAGCGGAAGGAGAAGGCGCTCCGCAAGCTCGACGCGATGCAGGCCAACCTCACCCGGCTGTCAGACCTGACCGTCGAGCTGGGGCGCCAGCTCAAGCCACTCGGCCGGCAGGCCGAGGTGGCCCGCCGGGCCGTCCAGGTGCAGGCCGATCTGCGCGACGCCCGGCTGCGGCTACTCGCCGACGACCTGCTCGGGCTCCGGTCGGCGCTCGACGCCGAGGTCCGCGACGAGACCGCCCTGCGGGGCCGCCGGGCGACAGTTGAGCACGACCTGGCGGCCGCTCGAGCCCGGGAGGCCGCGCTCGAAGCGGCCACCGACGAGCAGGCGCCGCGGCTGAGCGGCGCGCAGGAGACCTGGTATCGATTGTCGGCGCTCGCGGAGCGGCTGCGCGGCACCGGGACGCTGGCCGCCGAGCGGCACCGGCACCTCACCGCCGAGCTGCCCGCGCAGGCCGGTCCGGGCCGCGACCCCGACCAGCTCGACCGCGAGGCGGCCGGCATCCGTGAGCAGGAGCGCGAGCTGGCTGGGCAGCTGGCCGCCGACGGGGTGCGGCTGCGCGACGGCGTCACCCGGCGGACCGATGCTGAGGCGGTGCTGTCGACCGAGGAGCGAACGCTGGTCGCGGCGGTCCGCGCCGTCGCCGACCGGCGCGAGGGTCTGGCCCGGCTGACCGGACAGGTCGGGGCGCTGCGTTCGCGGGCGTCTGCCGCCGAAGCCGAGCTCGGCCGGCTGGCCGCCGGCGTCGTCGACGCGACGTCCCGCGCGGCGCGGGCAACGGCCGACCTCGACGCGCTCCAGCACCAGGCCGGTGGCCTGGACGAGGGCGAGGTCGGTCTCGACCAGCGACACGAGACCGCCTCGGGCGAACTGGCTGCGGCCCAGGACCGGCTCGCCGCGCTGCAGTCCGACGAGCGGGCCGCTGAGCGTGACCGGACGACCTTCGCCACCCGGCGCGACGCGCTGTCGCTGTCGCTGTCGCGCAAGGACGGCGCAGGGTTCCTGCTGGCCGGTGCCGTCGCCGGTGTACTCGGGACCGTCGCCGCGCTGCTCACCGTGCAGCCTGGCCACGAGGCCGCGGTCGCCGCGGCCCTCGGCGCGGTCGCCGACGCCGTCGGGGTGGCCGGCCCCGCGGACGCGGCAGCCGCGCTCGGCCGGCTCAAAGCAGCGGATGCCGGGCGGGCCGGTCTGCTCGTTGGCGGCGCTGCTGGCGATGTGCCGGACTCAGCCGATCCGGCCGCGGATCGGCCCAGGCTCCCCGCCGGGGTCAGCTGGGCGCTCGACCTGGTCCAGGCCCCGCCGGCGCTGCGCCCCGCGCTGGCCCGCGTGCTGCACCTGGTCGCCGTCGTCGACACCCTCGACGCCGCGCGCGACCTCATCGACCAGCTGCCCGACGTCCGGGCGGTCACCGCCGCCGGCGACCTGCTCGGCGCGCACTGGGCGGTGGGGGGCAGCGCCAGCGCCCCGTCGCTGCTCGAGCTGCAGGCCGCGGTCGACGAGGCGTCGGCGCAGCACGACGAGGCGACCCGCCGACAGGAGCGCCTCGTCTTCGAGCTCGCCCGGGCCCGGGCCGAGGTCGAGGCCGGCCAGGGCGAGGTCGACGCCGCGCTCGCCGAGCTGCACGACAGCGACGCGCGGATGGCCGCGCTCGGCGAGCAGCTCGGGGTGCTGGCCAGCGCCGCCCACGCCGCCGCGGCCGAGGCCGGCCGGCTCGAGCAGGCCCGCGTCCGCGCCGGCGACGCCCGCGACCGGGACCTGTCCGGGCTGGCCGAGCTCGAACAGCGGCTGGCCGCTGCCGAGCACGCCCCGCTCGACACCGATCCCAGCACCGATCTCCGCGACCGGCTCGCGGCCGGGGCGGCCGAGGCGCGCGCGGCGGAGGTCGAGGCCCGGCTCGCCGTACGCACCGGGGAGGAACGCGCGCGGGCCCTCGCCGGTCGGGCCGAGTCGCTCGAGCGGGCTGCGCGGCAGGAACGGGCCGCCGCATACCGGCTCGTCGCGCTCGGCGAACAGCGGTCCCGCGGCGCCGTCGTGGCCGCCGAGGTGGTGCGCGGGGCGCGGTTCGCCGTGGACCGGATCGCGCTGTCACTCGCTGCCGCGATGACCGAACGCGAGGCGGCCCAGGTGGCCCGCACCGTCACCGAGGGCGAGCTGCTGGCCTTGCGGGCGCGCGCCAGGGAGCTGGCGGGCGAGCTCGACCAGCTCACCGACGTGGTGCACCGCGACGAGATTGCCCGGGCCGAACAGCGGTTGCGGATCGAGGGCCTGGAGGAGCGCGCCGCCACCGAGCACGGCGTCCCGCTCGACAGCCTGCTCGCCGACTACGGTCCGGACGACGACTACGACCGGGTCGAGCAGGAGCGCCGCGCCGCCGCCGCCGAGCGGGCGATGGCGCTGCTCGGGCGGATCAACCCGCTGGCCCTCGAGGAGTACGCCGCGCTGGAGGAACGCTCGGCGTTCCTGTCCACCCAGCTGGCGGACCTCAAGGCCACCCGCCGCGACCTGCTCACGGTCGTCAAAGACGTCGACGACCGCATCCACGACGTCTTCGCGAAGGCCTTCGAGGACACCGCCCGCGAGTTCGTCGGCGTGTTCGCCACGCTGTTCCCGGGCGGCGAGGGCAAGCTCGTGCTCACCGACCCCGACGACCTGCTGGTGACCGGGATCGAGGTGTTCGCCCGGCCGGCCGGCAAGAAGGTGTCGCGCCTGTCGCTGCTGTCCGGTGGAGAGCGCTCGCTCACCGCGATCGCCCTGCTGGTGGCGATCTTCCGGGCCCGCCCGTCGCCGTTCTACGTCCTCGACGAGGTCGAGGCGGCCCTGGACGACCGCAACCTCAGCCGGTTGCTCGATGCGCTCGAGGGCCTACGGGACTCGAGCCAGCTCATCGTCATCACCCACCAGAAGCGCACCATGGAGATCGCCGACGCGCTGTACGGCGTGACGATGCGCGGCGACGGCGTCTCGACCGTGGTGAGCCAGCGGCTACGCGAACGCGAGCCGGTGTGACGCTGGTAGACACGACCAGGTGATCGAGACTCTCGCCATCGTCGCGGCGATCTTTCTGCTGTCCGTCATCGCCACGGTGGTCCTCGCGACGAGCCGGAGCCGCACCCCCGTGCAGCCGCCACGCCCGCAGCCCGGCGTCGACTACCGCCCCGGCACCGGTGACGACGCGGAGATCCCGCGGGACACCCCGCTGCGCAACGTCGACGTGGTATCGAGCCCACTACTCGGCGAGGTCCGCACCCCAGGTACGCCGGGGCAGCAGGACCGCCCTGCGCTGATCGGCGAGCCGGTCGGCCTGGACGTCCCGGAGCCGACCGCCGGCCGGTTGACCAGGCTGCGGGCCCGGCTGGCTCGCAGCCAGTCGACGCTGGGTCGCGGGCTGTTTGCGTTGCTGTCCCGCGATGTCCTCGATGAGACGACGTGGGAGGAGGTCGAGGACACCCTGCTGACCTCCGACATGGGGGTCACCGCCACCACCGAACTGGTCGGCCGGTTGCGCACCCGGGTGCGGGTCGACGGACTCAAGACGACCAGCGAGCTCCGGGTCCTGCTGCGCGAGGAGCTGGTTACCGCGATCGGGCGTGACGCCGACCGTTCGCTCGCGACCCTGCCGCACCCAGACGGGCGCCCGGCCGTCATCCTGGTCGTCGGCGTCAACGGCACCGGCAAGACGACCACCTGCGGCAAGCTGGCCAGGGTGCTCGTCGCCGACGGGCGCAGCGTCGTGCTCGGGGCGGCCGACACCTTCCGCGCCGCCGCCGCTGACCAGCTGCAGACCTGGGGCGACCGGGTCGGCGCGGTCACCGTGCGGGGGCCCGAGCAGGGCGACCCGGCGAGCGTCGCCTACGACGCGGTCCGGCGCGGGGCCGCCGACAAGGTCGACACCGTCCTGATCGACACGGCCGGTCGGCTGCACACCAAGACCGACCTGATGGCCGAGCTGCGGAAGGTCAAGCGGGTGGTCGAAAAGCACGGGCCGGTCGACGAGACGCTGCTGGTGCTCGACGCGACCACCGGCCAGAACGGCGTTGTCCAGGCCCGGGCGTTTACCGAGGCGGTGGAGATCACCGGCATCGTGCTCACCAAGCTCGACGGCACCGCGAAGGGCGGGATCGTGATCGCCGTCCAACGCGAGCTCGGCATCCCGGTCAAGCTGATCGGGCTGGGGGAGGGCCCGGACGACCTCGCGCCGTTCGAGCCCGAGGCGTTCGCCGACGCGCTGCTCGGCGACGAGGCCGCGCTGTGAACGCTGCCGACGCCAGCGCGAGCCGCACCGAACCGTCCCCGCCGGACTGGTCCGCGCCCGGCGCGTTCGAGGTCGCCCCCGGGGTCCACCGGATCCCGCTGCCGCTGCCCGACGACGGGCTGCGCGCGGTCAACATCTACGCGCTGGAGACTGCCGACGGGCTGACCCTGGTCGACGCCGGCTGGTCACTCGCCGAGTCGCGGGAGCTGCTGCTGGCCGGCCTCGCCGGCATCGGCGCCGTGCTCGGCGACGTACGCCGATTCCTCGTCACGCACGCGCACCGCGACCACTACACACAGGCGGTCGCGCTGCGCCGCGAGGTGGGTGCGCACATCAGCCTCGGCGCGGGGGAGCGTGAGACGGTCGAGCTGCTGCAGCGCACCGAACGCGGAGTGCTGCTCGGTCAGGCCGAGCACCTGCGCCTGCTCGGCGCATCGATGCTCGCCGACACGATCACCGAGTTGATGCGCGGGCACCAGCCGGACCCGGCGCAGTGGGAGTCGCCTGACACCTGGCTCGAGCCGGGCCCGGTCCCGCTCCCGGGGGGAAGGGTCCTCGAGGCGGTCGAAACCCCCGGCCACACCGCTGGGCACGTCGTGTTCCACGACGTTGCAGGCGGCCTGCTGTTCGCCGGCGACCATGTGCTGCCGACCATCACGCCGTCCATCGGCTTCGAAGCGGTGCTGTCGGCGAATCCGCTCGGCGCCTTCCTGCGCTCGCTTGCGGTCGTCCGGGCCCGGCCGGACGCGGTCCTGCTGCCGGCGCACGGCCCGGTCGCTCCCAGCGTGCACGAGCGGGTCGACGAGCTCGTCGCCCACCATGGCCGACGCCTGGACGAGGCCCAGGTCGCCGTCGAGGGCGGCGCGGACACGGCGCATGAGGTGGCGCGGTGCCTGCGCTGGACCAGGCGGCTGCACCGGGTCGAGGACCTCGATGCGTTCAACGCGATGCTGGCCGTCAGCGAGACCGGGGCGCACCTGGACCTGCTGGTTGCCCAGGGCCGGCTCCGGGTCGAGGTGACCGACGGGGTCAGGCGCTACCAGGTGTGAGTCGATCGACAACTGCCCCGATCGCGCGGTCCACTGCGACACACCAGTCCGCGTCCTCGGTCCACAGCTCGCCCTGCCAGGTGGCGTGCCGGGCCACCTCCTCGAGCCCCGCTGCCCGCGCCCACGCGTCGTACGTCGGGACAGCGAGCCGGTCGGTGCGCCAGCCGCTGACCAGCACGCCCCCGGGCTCGAGGTGCGCCGCCAGCCGGGCCAGCACGCCTGGCCCGCTGCCTGGGGCCAGGAAAACCACGACGTTTCCTGCGGCGACGACGAGGTCGAAGCGTTCGCCGAGCTCGAGGGTGGCGAGATCAGCCTCGAACCAGCGAATCTCGTCGTGGGTCCGGGCGACCGCAAGCATCGAGGTGTCGTTGTCGGCGGCCGTCACCTGATAGCCCCGGCGAGCCAGCTCAACCGCCACCCGGCCGGTGCCGCAGCCGGCGTCGAGCACCCGCGCGCCGGGGGGGAGCAGCGCCGCGACGTACGCCGCCTCGCCGTGCACGTCGATCCCCTGCGCCGCCAGCGTGCCGAACGCCGCGTCGTAGGACGTCCCGCGCTCGCCGTCGGTTTCCTCCAGCCGCCTCGCCATGGACACATCCTCCCAGGCCGGCTGGACGGGCCAGCCGTCACGCGGATGAAACACAGTCTGGACAGAAGTGATCTGCGAGAAACACCGCAGACACCGGTGCGGAACAGCTGATCGCAACCCTTCTCGCAACACCCGACCCGAGGAGCAGCATGGCGATCGACCCGGCAGTTCAAGGCACGATCGATGCTGGGGTCGCCGCCGCGACCGGCGTCGCCAACACCGGATGGGTGCTCGCCAGCGCGGCGCTGGTGCTGTTCATGACACCCGGCCTGGCGTTCTTCTACGGCGGCATGTCCCGGTCCAAGAGCGTGCTCAACATGCTCATGATGAGCTTCTCGGCGATCGGCATCGTGAGCATCCTGTGGGTGCTCTACGGCTACACGCTGGCCTTCAGCACTGATGCAAAGGCCGGCCTGATCGGCAATCTCGACGACCTCGGGCTCAAGGCCGAGACGACGATCACCGCCACCGCCGGACTGAACAACTACGCCTTCGTAGCCTTTCAGATGATGTTCGCCATCATCACCCTGGCGCTGATCAGCGGGGCGATCGCCGACCGGATGAAGTTCGGTTCCTGGGTAGCTTTCAGCATCCTGTGGATCTCCGTCGTCTACTTCCCGGTTGCGCACTGGGTTTTCGCCTTCGGCACGCCCGTTGGCAAGGGCGACGTCGGCGGCGCAGGCGCGGCCGCGGGCTACGTCAAGGGCACCGGCGGTTGGATCGTCAGCCAGCTCGGCGCACTCGACTTCGCCGGCGGCACCGCCGTCCACATCAACGCGGGCGCCGCGGCGCTCGCGTTGATTTTGGTGCTCGGCAAGCGCAAGGGCTTCGGCCGGGAGGCCATGCGCCCGCACAACCTGCCATTGGTGATGATCGGCACCGGCATCCTGTGGTTCGGCTGGTTCGGCTTCAACGCCGGCTCCGCGCTCGCCGCGAACGGCCTCGCCGGGCTTGCCTTCGTCAACACCCAGGTCGCCACCGCCGCCGGGCTGATTGCCTGGATCGGCACCGAGCGACTGCGCGACGGTCACGCGACCACCCTCGGCGCGGCGTCCGGCGCAGTGGCTGGTCTGGTTGCCATCACCCCGGCCTGCGGCGCGGTGTCGCCGATCGGGGCGATTCTCGTCGGTCTGGTGGCTGGCGGCCTGTGCGCCCTCGCGGTCGGCCTGAAAAACCGCTTCGGCTACGACGACGCTCTCGACGTGGTCGGCGTCCACCTGGTCGGAGGCCTCGCCGGCACGCTACTCGTGGGCCTGGTCGCCACCGACAAGAGCACCGACTTCTACACCGGCGGCGCGCACATCCGTGGACTGTTCTACGGCGGTGGGTTTGCCCAGCTGGGCCGGCAGGCAGTCGCGGCTGGCGCCGTGCTGGCCTACTCCTTCGTCCTGACCCTGGTGATCGCCTTGATCGTCAAGGCCGTGATGGGGCTGCGGGTCACCGACGAGCAGGAGCTCACCGGGATCGACCAGACCATCCACGCGGAGACGGCGTACGAGTTCGCCGGTTTCGGTACGGCGGGGTCGGGCA
>JAYUMN010000296.1:0-7030 GCA_043762595.1 Frankiales bacterium | reverse complement strand
GCGGTCGCCTTCCACTCGGTCGAACCGGACAGGCCCTCCGCGTCACGGACCAGTTGCTGCTTGCGAGTCCTTGAGACCTCACGCTGCTGCTCCAAGGCGCCGAAGTGGGTGGTGCGGCGCTCGTTGAACCGGGCTCGGGCCGCGACGACGCGCTCCCAGAGGGCGTCGTCGGTCTTCTTGTCGACCCCGGTGATGCGCTTCCAATCCTGGCCCAGGGTGCGCAGGCGCTCCCCCGCATCGCGCCAGGACGAGCTGCCGGCCAGCTGCTCCGCCTCCTCGGCAAGCGCCGTCTTCGCAAGCACCGCCTCGCCCTTGGCCACCTCGCGGGCCGCCTTGGCCGCCTCCACCGCCTCCGCGGTGCCGGCCAGCAGCGCGTCGACTCTGCTCGCAAGGGCGGCCAGGTTGCCGACCGCCGGGGCAGTCGGCAACGTCTGCTTCAGCCGGGCTGCGCTCGCCGCGACCTGCCGCGGATCGCCAGCGCCGCTGCGCAACCGCTGCTCCAGCAGCGTCACCTCGGTCGCGAGCTGCTCGAAGCGGCGAACGAAGTGCGCCAGCCCCTCCTGTGGCGTCCCGGCGTGCCAGGACCCCACTTCGCGCTCGCCCTCGGCGGTCCTGACGAAGACGGCCCCGTCGTCGGTGACCCGGCCCCACTCGCTCATGCTGCTCCCTCGTCGATGCTGCCGAGGCAGTGTCCCCCATGGCGCGGCAGCATCGACGAGGGACCACCCCTGCAGCGCCGCGGCGTACCCCCGGCCGGCGACCGGTCGACCTCGTCGCGGTGCTGTTCGCCGACGTGTTGCCACTGGCCCTGGTCGCCGCCGGGCTGGTCGCCACCAGTCTCGGCGTGCTCGCCGTCGTGCTGCTCGTCGTCGTGCCGCTCGTCGCCGTGCTGCTGCGTCGTCGGCCCCCGGGGTCCGGGCATCGGCGCGTTACCAGGCGGCCCTGGCTTGTCCCGCTGGTGATGGTCGCCGTCGTCGGCGGGGTGGTCGCTGTCGCAGTGCTCGCGGCCGCGGCCGACTGACCCGCGCCCCGTCGTACGGCCGGACGGGCTGCCACGGACAGCAACTGGCACGATCAGCCAATGAGCTCGCCGCTGGCCTACCCCGCAGCCGTGCTCGGCGGCGTCCTGGTAGTTACCACCGTCAAGAGCGTGGTGGCGACGCTGGTCGTGCCGCGCCACCGCTACAACAGAATCAACCGCCTCGTTGGGCGCTCGGTAGACCGGCTCTATCGGCTGGCAACGGCACGGACGCACGAGTACACCGCCCGCGACCGGCGGCTCGCGACGCAGGCCTCCACCACGATCCTGACCCAGCTCGCGGTGTGGCTGGTGCTGTTCGACCTCGGCTTCTCCCTGCTGCTGTGGCCCTTCGACCCGAAGGGCTTGGGGCACGCCAGCTCGCAGGCCGGCTCGTCGCTGTTCACCCTGGGCTACGCCGGTCCGAGCAGCGGCACGCTCACCGTCATCGACTACTTCGCGGCCGCCTGCGGGCTGATCGTGGTCGCTCTCCAGATCGGCTACCTGCCGACGCTCTACGGCGCCTTCAATCGGCGGGAGACCGAGGTGACGCTGCTGACCTCGCGGGCCGGCACCCCGGCGTGGGGCCCGGAGGTGCTCGCCCGCACCCGCTTCGGCGTCGGCGAGACCGACGAGGGCGCGGTGATGGACGCGTTCTACCTGCAGTGGGAGCGCTGGGCCGCCGACGTCGCCGAGAGCCACACCAACTACCCGGTGCTCACCCGGTTCCGCTCCCCAGGGCCGCTCACCTCCTGGCTCGTCGGTCTCGTCGCCGTCCTCGACTCAGCCGCGCTGTGGATGGCGTTCTCACCGTCGACGGCGCCGGCCGTGGAAGCCCGCCTGTGCCTGCGGATGGGCTTCAGCGCGCTGCAGGCGATCGCCGAGAGCCTCGGCATCGCCGTCGACCGCGACCCCGACCCCGACACGCCGCTGCAGCTCACCTACGAGGAGTTTCTGACCGGGGTGGAGCGGCTGGTCAGCGCCGGCTTCCAGACCGAGCGCAGCCCGGAGCAGGCGTGGCCGGACTTCCGCGGCTGGCGGGTCAACTACGAGGCGGTGGCCTACGCCCTGGCCGCCCGCACCGACGCCGTACCCGGACCCTGGACCGGGCCCCGGCGGACCGGCGACCACACGATGGCCCCGCTGCGCCCCCCGAACCGCGTCCCGACCCCGCACCCGAGCAGCCCCGCCCTGACCCCGCAATCCCTGACCCCGGAGCAGCGATGACCTGGCAGCAGCACACCCTCGACGGCGTCCGCACGGTCGCGCCGACCGCCGGCGTGCACCTCACCCCGGCCCGGCTGGCCCTGCAGGCGGTCGCCCGGACCTTCGCGATGGACGAGGTGCTGCCGATCGCGAACCGGCTCGACCCGAGGCACGAGGACATCCCGGCCGCGTTGCTGGAGCGGCTGGCCGAGCTGGGCTTCTTCGGCCTGCTCGTCGCGAACGAGGACGGTGGACTGGGCCTTGGCGTGCTGGAGTACTGCCTGGTCTCGGAGGAGCTGGCCAGGGCCTGGATGAGCGTGGCGAGCATCATCGCCCGGGGCAACGGGACCGGCTGCGACAGCCCCGATCCGGTCCGCCGGGCCGAGCTGCTCCGCCGGTCGGCCAGCGGGCGCTGGATCGGCTCGATCGCCTTCTCCGAACCGCAAGCCGGCTCGGACCTCGCCAACGTGGCCTGCTCCGCCGAGCGCGACGGCGACGGCTGGGTCGTCACCGGGACCAAGCGCTGGGTCGGCAACGCCCTCGCCGCCGACTTCGTCCATCTGCTCGCCCGCACCCGGCCGCCGGGTACGGGGCAGAGCCGGTCGGACGGCCTGGAGCTGTTCCTAGTCGAGAAAGAGCGCGGCAGCTTCCCGGCCGGCATGACCGGCCAGCCGATCGACAAAATCGGTTACTTCGGGCTGACCACCTGGCAGCTCGAGCTCGACCAGTTGCGGCTGCCGGCCGGGGCGCTGCAGGACACCGGCCAACGGGAGGGCCAGGGGTTCAAGGACAGCCTGCGTTGGCTCGGCATCGCCCGGGTGCAGACCGCGGCGCGCGCTGTCGGCCTGGCCCGGGGGGCGCTCGAGGACGCCTTGGCCTACAGCCGCCAACGGGTGCAGTTCGGTCAGCCGCTGGCCGAGCAGCAGGTGCTCCGGCACCGGCTTGCCGGGATGGCCGCCGACGTCGAGGCGGCCCGCCAGCTGTGGCAGCACGCGGCCTGG
The DNA here is from genome assembly GCA_043762595.1 of Frankiales bacterium. Classification (GTDB taxonomy): domain Bacteria; phylum Actinomycetota; class Actinomycetes; order Mycobacteriales; family SCTD01; genus JAYSQK01. The sequence goes on along the minus strand of JAYUMN010000296.1, from coordinate 3,805 downwards.
CTGCTCGACGCGGGCGAACCGGCCGACGTCGAGACCTCGCAGGCCAAGTTGGTGGCGAGCGAGACCGCCGAGCGGGTGACCAGCCAGGCGCTGCAGATCTTCGGCGGCAACGGCTACACCACGGAGTACGCGGTGGAGCGCTACTGGCGCGACGCCCGGCTGACCACGATCTTCGAGGGCACCTCGGAGATCCAGCGGAAGATCATCTCCGACGCGCTGCTGCGGGACTGAGTCGACCCGCGGCCGGTGAACCCGACGTGCGCAGCGGCGTGATCTCTCCCCTGGCCGAGGCCGCGCGGGCGCACGAGGACCTGACCTACCGGGTCCCGACCGGCGAGTTGCTGCTGCCCTGACCGGCCTACCAGTCGGGGCGCAGCGGCATCGCCGAGCGCCCGCCGGCGGACTTCACCGCCAGGACCTGGTGGAGCTGGATGTCGCCGCGCTCGAACCCGATCGACGAGCCGGCCAGGTAGAGCGCCCACACCCGCGCGGTGCCCTCGCCGACCTCGGCGACCGCGTCGTCCCAGTGCGCCTCGAGGTTGTCGCACCAGGCCCGGCAGGTACGGGCGTAGTGCTCGCGCAGGTTCTCCTCGTGCCGCACCTCGAGCCCGGCGGCCTGCAGGTCGTGCACCACCTTGCCGACGCCCGGGAGCTCACCGTCGGGGAAGACGTAGCGGGTGATGAAGCCACGCCGGGCGATCGGCCGCTGGTCGTCGGCGAACCTGGTGATGCAGTGGTTCAGCAACCGGCCCTGCGGCACGAGCTTGTCGGCAAGCGTCCGCGCGTACGCCGGGATGTTGGCGATCCCGATGTGCTCGGTGAGCCCGATCGAGCTGACCGCGTCGAAACCGGTGTCGGGCACGTCGCGGTAGTCCTGCCGGCGGATGTCGACCTGCCCCTCGAGCCCGGCGTCCCGGACCGCCTGCTGCCCCCACTCGGCCTGCTGTTGGGACAACGTCACCGCGACGACCTGGACGCCGTACCGGGTGGCGGCGTGCAGCGCCATCCCGCCCCAGCCGCAACCGACATCAAGCAGCCGCATCCCGGGGCGCAGCGCGAGCTTGCGGCAGACCAGGTCGAACTTCGCCTCCTGGGCCTGCTCGAGGGTCGTCGTATCGTCGGCGTAGAGCGCGCAGGTGTAGCCCATCGAGGGCCCCAGCACCCAGCGGTAGAACTGGTTCGACACGTCGTAGTGATGGTGGATGGCGAGCGCGTCCCGGCCTCGGGTGTGCCGGCGCAGGCCGGCCAGGTAGCGCTTGGCGCCGACCTCCTCCTGCGGCGGCTCGACCCAGTGCAGCGCCTGCCGGCCGAGCACCCGCAGCACGTGCAGCCGATCCGTCCAGGACAGCTCGGTGCCGATCTTCTCGGCCGCGAGCGCGCTGAGCAGCGCGTAGTGACCGGGCGCCTCGAACTCGAGCTCGCCGGACACGTAGGCGCGGGCCAGCCCCAGCTCGCCCGGCGCGCTCAACAGATGGCTGAGCGCCTTGGGGCTCTGCAACCGAAGCACCACGGAGGCGTCGGCCGGGCCGGCCACCGACCCGTCGTAGGCCTCGAAGCGGGCCCTTGTCTGCACCACCGCGGCCAGGGCGTCGGCGATCGGCATCCTGGGCGGCGGCACGGTGCGCGTCATCGGCTCCTGCTTGCCCTCATCGTCGGCCGACGCACTTGGCGTAGAGATCGAACAGCCGGCCGTCGGGATCGTAGGTCTTCTTCAAGATGTCGTACGCCGGTCCGTTGTAGAGCCGCCAGAACTGCTCCGGCTCATAGCAGCTCGTGCTGTAGAGCGACTTGCGGCCGCCCAGGTCCTCGACCAGGGCCTCGATCAGCCGGTTGTGTGTGTTGGGGTCGGCGCCGGGCGCCAGGGCGACCGATGACCAGAACCCGACGTTGACGTAGAGCACCTCGGGGTCGAGCCGGTAGAGCTCCCAGACGTCGTCGGCCCGACGCTGCATCAGCGGGCAGAACCAGACCGGCTCGATCGGCACCTCACGGGCGAAGACGGCCATGAACTCGGCCAGCCGGTCGACCGGCACCTCGACGTCCTGGACCACCTCTTCCCGCTCCGGCCGGCCGCGGCGGCGGTCCCACCGGGTCTTCCAGCGGTAGCGCTGCTCGAAGGCGACCAGCTTCCACCAAACGTCGCTGCGCAGGTAGCGGCGCGGGATCCACCGGCGGATGCTCGGCTGCTGCGCGCCGAACGCTCGTGAGCACCAGAACCAGTCGGTGTCCCACCGCCACAGGTAGTCGCGGACGCTCAGCCAGTCCTCGGTCTTGCGTTGCACGGAGCGGTAGTAGATCTGCTGGCCGGTGTAGTCGCTGATTGCGGGCGCCTCGTCGGCCCAACTGCCCAGGGTGAGGAACACCTCGGCCTCGGCGAACCAGGTGCCGTCGACGAAGGCCACCGGCTCGCCGTCGTAGCACCGGTTGGCGCAGACCTGGCGTATCAGCTCGGCCGCCTGCTCGGTGCTGTCGACGCGGACGTGGCGCAGGTGGACGTAGGGGCGAACCGGTTCGAGCTCGATCACCAGGCGTAGGGCGTAACCGAGCGTGCCGTAGCTGTTCGGGAACCCGAAGAACAGCTCCGGGTGCTCGGTGCGGCTGCAGGTGACGACCTCACCGGCGCCGGTGAGCACGTCCATCTCGAGCACCGACTCGTGCGGCGGGCCGCTGCGAAAGCTCGAGCTCTCGATCCCTAGGCCGGTCACGGCGCCGCCGAGGGTGATCGTCTTGAGCTGCGGGACGACCAGCGGCATCAGCTCGTGCGGCAGCGTCGCGTCGAGGAGGTCCTCGTACGTCGTCATACCAAGCACCTCGGCGGTCCGCGCGACGACGTCGACGCGAAGCACGCCCGAGAACGCGCTCACGTCGAGCCTGGGCGCATCGCTGGCCGCCCTGCTGCGGAACAGGTTGGACGTGCGCTTGCCGAGACGGACGGGAACTCCCGGGGGCAACGCGGCGTACTGCTCGCGCAGCCGGGAGACGGCGCCGGCGTAGGCGCTGGACATCTGTGACACCTCCATAGTGGACCTGCTCAAGCACCCTACGTCCGCGCCCCGAGAAGTCCCAGCAGCGTCGATCACGCGCCATCGCGCGCGCGCTTTCGCGCAGGTGCTTCACTTGCGCACCCGGTGCGGGGCGGCGGAGTCTGACAAGGCGGGGTGGCGCGGTGCGCGAAGGTGATCTGGACGCGCTGCCGGACTGCAGCCTGCAGGAGGCCGCGGTCTATCTCGGGGTCTCCCCAACCGTGCTCGCCCGGCTCGTCGACGGCGGCCGGTTGCCGTCCCGGCTCGGCCCGGACGGCCTGCGTCGACGGGTGAGCCTGCGCGACCTGGACCTGCACCGCGAGGACCGATTCGATCTTCGTCAGCGCCTCGCCCAGGAGGTGCGGGCCCGCCGGCACGCGACGCCCGAGCCCGACCTGCTCACCGGCTGACCCGCAGCCGGGACTGTCGGACCCGGCTGCAAACCTCTAGCAGGTGACCGACTCCGAGCTCAGGGCAGAAGCCGAGCGCACCCTTCGCGCTCTCGCCGGCGACGGCGCCCAGCTCCGCGAGGACCAGTGGACGGCGATTGCCGCCCTCGTCGAGGGCGGCCGGCGCGCGCTGGTCGTCCAGCGGACCGGGTGGGGCAAGTCGGCGGTCTACTTCGTCGCGACCGCGCTGCTGCGGGCCCGCGGCGCAGGACCGACCGTCATTGTCAGCCCGCTTCTCGCCCTCATGCGCAATCAGGTCGCCGCGGCGGCCCGCGCCGGGATCACCGCGGTGACCGTCAACAGCGCCAATGTCGAGCAGTGGCGAGCGGTGTA
>JAYUMN010000295.1:0-2965 GCA_043762595.1 Frankiales bacterium | reverse complement strand
GGATGGTCGACCACGGCCGGCCCGGTGCGCAGGTCGTGCACCAGCAGGGCCGCCATCAGCGTCCGGCTGGTCTGCGGCGCGAACACCTCGACGCCGAATACATGCGCCCCGGCGTACGCCGCCGCGAGCAGCCGGTTGGTGGTGACCGACCTGGTGCTCGTAGCCGGCGCGACATTGGCCGATACCAGCCGGCCCTCGGCCTGCGCGACGATGGCCCGCCACCGTTGCAGCCGCTTGGCCAGGCTGTAGTTCGGCCCCTGCTGCGGCACGAGCGCGTCAGCGATGCCCACCTCGGTCCCGTCGTCCCGGCGTACCGTCACGGTGTACGCCGGGGCGCACACCGCGCCGCGGGACAGCGACTGCAGCCAGCCCCGACCCGTCCCCCGAGCCCGCGCCGCAGCCACGACGTCGGCCGGTACGGCGTAGGCATCGGTCGGCGTGGCCAACTCAGCGAAGGACGTGCCGGGGCGGGTCTGCAGCAGGTGCTCGACGATTGCGTCGCTGGCGATGGCGACCTGGACGTGGCGGGCGCCGTCGGCGTAGGCGTAGCTGCCCACGGTCAGCGGCAGCGGGCCGGCGGTGGCCGCGAGCCAACCGGCGATCTGTGGGGTCTCGGTGAGCAGATCCGCCCCTGCGACCGCGGCCAGATCGCCGTTGCCCGAAGCTCCCGGCCGGAGCGGCAGCTCGAGCGTGCCCGCAGCCGCGCAGGCCGTCGTGAGCAGGCGTTCCCAGACCCGTTGATCGGGCAGGTCGACCGCCAGAACGTTTGCGCCCCAGGCCAACAGCGACGCGAGCGGCCCCAGCTCGGCGCCGGCGCCGAGCACCGCGAAGCCTTGGTCACGCAGGTCGAGCCACGCCGGTTCGGCGACGACCCGACCCAGCGCGACCGCGAAGCTCGGCTCGACCGTGCCGGCCCTGACCCAGGTGTCGAGCTGGCGCAGCAGGCCGTCGCCGTGCAGCTGCGCCCCGCGGTAGGGCACGACGAGCTCGCGGACCGGCACCCCCTCGCCGGCGATCCGGTGCGTCCCGAGGGCCGGCCCAGCTGTCGCGGCGACAGCCGCCGGGACCGAGGCGACCCCGCCGGCCGTCGAGAAGCGCATCCGCTCCGACAGGGCGGCGAGCCCGGCGCGGGCAACGCTCAGCGCGGCCCCGGGGGTCCGGGTCGAGGCGGCGGTAACCTCGACGACGCGCGCGAGATAGCCCTTGCGCCAGTCACCTTCGGCCATGATGCGACCTGCCAGGGCGGCGTCGATCTCCCGGACAGCGTCGGCCCAGACCGTGCGGCCGGTCGCTGTCGTGCTGCGCCGCCCGTCGGGTCCGAGGGGGAAGACGACGCCGGACTGCTGCGGCTCGTCCACCTGCCACCTCCCGATGCGTCGCGGTCGGCGTGACCTTTGCACGTCAGCCCGACGCTAGGCGAGCAGGTCCGCGAGGACCGCGGGTGCCTCGGTCGCGCTGACCAGCGCTGCCCATCGCGCCCCAGCCCGCTCGGCGAGGTCCTTCGCTTGCTCGACATCGTCGGCCGGAGCAAGCACGATCAGCTCGCCGACCGCCCGCGCGGCAGCCGCGGCGTCGGCGCCGCCCGTGTCGCGGCAGTCCGACAGCAGGACCGTCACCTGCCGGCTGGCCCGCGAGCGCTGGAACTGCTCACCCGCCGCGTGCAGCGCCTTGACCAGATCGGTCGTGCCGTGTCCGCGCAAGGCGAGCACCTCATCGACGACCGTCTCCGGCGGCAGCGGGAGGTCCAGGGTGCGGAGCACCTGCACGTCACGGGCAAACGCGATGACGGCGTGCTGCGTCGGCGCCCGAAGGGCGCACGCGGCAGCGGCCAGCGCAGCCGTCGCCAGTCGCTCGCCGCTCATCGAGCCGGACCGGTCCAGCAGCAGGCACAGGGCCAGCTCCGGCCGGCCCCACTCGCGGGCGGTGAGATCGCCGAGCGCCGGCGGCCGGCCGAGCGCCCGAGCATCGAGCAGGGCGTCGGTCGACGCATCGATGTCGAGATCTCCCCCTCGGTCGGCCGGCATCTGCCGCATCCGGCCGACCCCGCCACTGCGCGGCCGCCCGGTCCGCACCCGGTCGAGCACCAGCCGGGCAGCCAGCCGCCGGGCTGCGGCCCGCAGCCGCTCGTCGGTCGCGGTGACCATCTCAGCGATCAGGGCGAGCGCGGCGTCCGGGTCCTGACCCATCGCCTCGGCGAGGGCCACCTCGTCGAGCTCACCGACCTGCGGGGAGATGTCGGCGAACTGCTTGTGCCGGGCCAGCTGCTGGCGGGGCGTGGTGCGGGCCGCCGGCGCCGACCGAGCCTTCGTAGGAGCTGCGGGGAACTGGCCCGCCCCGGCCCCGGGAGGGGGCGGAGGCGGGCTCAGGCTCCCCCCGGCGGCTCACCGTCCTGGCCCGTCGGTTCGGCGCCGAACACCGCCGTCCACAATTCGATGACAACACTCTCCGGGGACCGGCCGGTCGACTCCTGCATCCGGACCCGGCCGGACAGCGCCACCTGCGCGGCGTCCAGGCCGGTGTGCCAGTCGGTGGCGGGGGTGTCGCGCAGCCCGCCGAGCGAACCGGCGATGCGGACGACGTCGATCGCCCCACGCACCGACGAGCCGACCCGGACGTCGGGGTGGCTCCGGGTACGGCGTACGAGGTCGACGACCTGGGCCCGCCACAACGGATCGACCTGCGGGCCACGCAACGCAACGACCTGTTCCTCGTCGCCGGCCGATTGGTAACCCATCGTGATCCGGCAGACCCGGTCGTAGACAGCCGAGGAGATCCGCGCAGTGCCGACCGCGTCGAACGGGTTCATCGCCGCGACCAGCCGGAAGCCCTCAGCTGCCGCGACCTGACCGAGTCTGGGCACGGTCAACTCGCCCTCACTCATGACCGTGATCAGAACGTTGAGGGTCTCCTCGGGGACCCGGTTGATCTCCTCGACGTAGAGCAGGGCGCCGGCCCGCATCGCCTC
>JAYUMN010000294.1:0-6680 GCA_043762595.1 Frankiales bacterium | reverse complement strand
GACTATGCGTTCAACCGTGCGCACACCGCCGGTTACGGCCTGGTCAGCTTCTGGACCGGCTATCTCAAGGCGAATTACCCGGCCGAGTACATGGCGGCGCTGCTCACCTCTGTTCGGGATGACAAGGACAAGAGCGCGCTCTACCTCGCCGAGTGCCGGCGGATGGGCATCAAGGTGCTGCCCCCCGACGTCAATGACTCCGACAGCGATTTCACCCCGCGCGGAACCGACATCCGGTTCGGGCTGTCGGCGATCCGCAACGTCGGCACCAACGTCGTGGCCAGCATCGTGGCGACCCGCACGGCGAAGGGCCGGTTCAGCGACTTCGCCGACTACCTCAAGAAGGTCGAGGCGGTCGCCTGCAACAAAAAGACGGTCGAGTCGCTGATCAAGGCCGGCGCCTTCGACTCGCTCGGGCACACCCGCAAGGGCTTGGTGCACGTTCACGTCGAGGCGATCGACAACTGTTTGGACACCAAGCGGGCCGAGGCGATCGGGCAGTTCGACCTGTTCAGCTTCACTGACGATGGACCGAGCGCCCTTGGCGACGACGTGTTCGACATCCAGATCCCGGTCGGGGAGTGGGAGAAGGTGCTGCTGCTCACCTACGAGCGCGAGATGCTCGGCCTGTACGTCTCAGACCATCCGCTGTTTGGGGTCGAGCACGTCATCGCCGCAGCGGTCGACTGCCCGTTGTCGTCGATTGGCGAGCTGACTGACGGCCACAATGTCACCGTCGGCGGCATCCTGTCCGCCGTCACCCGCAAGATGACCAAACAGGGCAACGCCTGGGCGACGGTGCTGCTGGAGGATCTCGAAGGCGCCGTCGAGGTGATGTTCTTCCCGGCCAGTTACCAAGCCGCCTCCGTCCACCTGGTCGAGGATGCCGTCGTGCTGGTCCGCGGGCGGATCGACAAGCGCGACGACACGCCGAAGATCATCGCGAACGAGGTAATCGTGCCTGACCTGTCGATCGGCCCGCGCGGCCCGGTCGTCGTCTCGCTGCCGACCCCACGATGCACCCCGCCGGTGGTCGAGCGCTTCAAGGAGGTCCTTGCCGCCCACCCCGGCACGACCGAGGTGCACCTGCAACTGGTCAACGCCGGAAAGACCACCGTCGTCCGGCTCGACGATCGGCTGCGGGTCACCGCGCATCCGGCGTTGTTCGCCGACCTCAAGGCACTCCTCGGCGCCGGCTGCCTGCCCGTCAGCGGCTGACCTCGGCACAGCGCAACCGACCGGGCGGACTGGCGGCTCTTCCCACCGGGGCGACTTGGGGCAAGACTGCGCCTGGAGCCCCCCGCGCACCGCGGGCCGGTGGCCGGAAGGTGGCACAGATGGTTGTCGACTCCAACATCGCAACGGCCCGGGGCGCCGTCCTGGCCCTGGAGCGGGCTGCGGCGCGGTTGTTCGCGCGCTACGGCGACACAGTCGACGCCCGTCGCCTGCGGCTGGACCTGGTCCGGGTCCGGGAGGACCTCGATCTGCTTTGCGGCTCGGAGCGGGCGCCGTCCGCGCCCCAATTGGAGATCATCGATGAGGCGCCCTACTCGCCCGGGCTGTGGGTGGGCGCCGAGGACGAGGGTGTCGGCTCGAGTCGGCCCTGATCGATGACGACCGTCAGCCCCACCGTGCCGGGCCGCGCCGCGCTCGCCGAAGCCACCCTGCGCACCGACCGGTGGTGGTTGCAGCCGCTGCTCACCGTCATCGTCCTCGTCGCGTTCATCATCTACTCGACGGTCCGCGCCTTTGAGCAGGCGCACTACTTCTCCGCGCCGTACATCTCGCCGTTCTATTCGCCGTGCATCACCAAAGGGTGCGAGGGCAACACCTTCCCTGAGCTGTTCACGGGCCCATCGGCGATCAGCCCGGCCCTGTACATCCTGATCGCACCACTGGGCTTCCGGCTTACCTGCTACTACTACCGAAAGGCTTACTATCGGTCGTTTTGGCGGTCCCCGCCAGCCTGCGCGGTCACCGAACCGCACAAGCGCTACACCGGCGAGACGCGCTTTCCGCTGATTTTCCAGAACATCCACCGGTATTTTTTCTACCTGGGTCTGGTCTTCAACACGATCCTGACGTACGACGCTGTGCTGGCCTTCCGGGACAGCAGTGACCACTTCTTCCATCTGGGGCTGGGCACCCTCGTCCTGCTCGCCAATGCCGTGCTCCTCTGGCTCTACACGCTGTCCTGCCACTCCTGCCGGCACATCGTCGGCGGCCGGCTGCGGCACTTCTCCAGGCATCCGGTGCGCTACCGGCTGTGGATGATCGTGTCGCGGCTCAACGAGCGGCACATGGAGCTCGCCTGGGTCAGCCTCATCGGCGTCGCCCTCACCGACTTCTATGTGCGGCTCGTCGCAACCGGCGCCTTCGCCGACCCCAGGTTCTTTTGATGATCGACCTGGAGCGGCACGACTACGACGTCGTCGTCATCGGTGCCGGCGGGGCGGGCCTGCGGGCCGCAATCGAGTCGACCGAGCGGGGCGCTCGCACCGCCGTAGTGTGCAAGTCCCTGTTGGGTAAGGCGCACACCGTGATGGCTGAGGGTGGGATCGCCGCGGCGATGGGCAACGTCTACCCCGAGGACAGCTGGCAGGTGCATTTCCGGGACACCATGCGCGGCGGCAAGATGCTCAACCACTGGCGGATGGCGCAACTGCACGCGCAAGAGGCGCCGGACCGGGTGCGCGAGTTGGAGGACTGGGGTGCGTTGTTCGACCGCACGCCCGATGGGCTGATTTCGCAGCGCGACTTCGGCGGCCACCGCTACGCCCGGCTCGCCCACGTCGGCGACCGCACTGGTTTGGAGCTCCTGCGCACCTTGCAGCAGCGCGCGGTCGCGCTCGGCATCGACGTCTACATGGAATGCACCGTCACCGAGTTGCTGACCGCCGAGGACGGCCGGATCTGCGGCGCTTTCGGCTACTGGCGCGAGTCCGGCCGATTCATCTCCTGGCAGGCGCCGTCGGTCGTGCTCGCCACCGGTGGCATCGGCAAGTCGTACAAGGTGACGTCGAACTCCTGGGAGTACACCGGCGATGGGCACTCACTGGCACTGGCGGCCGGCGCGACCTTGATGAACATGGAGTTCGTCCAGTTCCACCCGACCGGCATGGTGTGGCCGCCGTCGGTCCGCGGCATCCTGGTCACCGAGTCGGTGCGCGGGGACGGCGGCGTGCTGAAGAACTCCGCTGGCAACCGCTTCATGTTCGACTACATCCCAGACTATTTCCGCAAGGAGACCGCCGAGACGCAGGAGGAGGCGGACCGCTGGTACACCGACAAGCGCAACAACCGCCGGCCACCTGAGCTGCTGCCGCGGGACGAGGTGGCCCGCGCCATCAACAGCGAGGTCAAGGCCGGTCGCGGGTCACCGCACGGTGGGGTGCTGCTGGACATCGCCTCGCGTCGCTCGCCTGACTACATCAGGAAGCGGCTGCCGTCGATGTACCACCAGTTCAACGAGCTGGCCGAGGTTGACATCACGACCGAGGCGATGGAGGTCGGACCCACCTGCCACTACGTCATGGGCGGGATCGAGGTGCTGCCCGAGACGGCCGCAGCTGTAGTGCCCGGGCTGTTCGCCGCCGGCGAGGTCGCCGGTGGCATGCACGGCTCCAACCGGTTGGGCGGCAACTCGCTGTCGGATCTGCTGGTTTTCGGGCGGCGAGCCGGCCTCGCGGCCGCTGAGCATGCCGCCGCGCACCCAGCGGCTGCGCTTCGGGAGGAGCAGATGTCGTCGGCCGCAGCCGCGGCGCTGGCGCCATTCGCGCGGGACGGCGGCGAAAACCCGTACACGATCCAGCACGATCTGCAGGAGGTCATGAACGACTTGGTCGGCATCATCCGCACCGCGGACGAGGTGTCGCTGGCGATCGTCCGGATCGGCGAGCTGAAGGCGCGGGCCGGCGCGCTGACCGTCGAAGGCCATCGGCAGTACAACCCGGGCTGGCACCTCGCGCTCGACCTGCCGCACATGCTGCGGGTCTCGGAATGCATCGCCCGCGCGGCGCTGGAACGGCAGGAGAGCCGCGGTGGGCACACCCGCGATGACTTCCCGGGGCCCGATCCCGAGTGGGCGACCATCAACCTCATCTGCACCGCCGACGGTGCCGACATCGCAGTGCACCGCAAGCCGTTGCCGGTCATGCCGGCTGAGCTGGCGGCCATCTTCGAGGAGACGGCGTGACCTACGACGGCAGGCTGCGGGTGTGGCGTGGCGATGCGTCGGGAGGAGGCCTGCAGGACTTCACCGTCTCGGTCCAGGACGGCGAAGTCGTCCTGGACATCATCCACCGGCTGCAGGCCACCCAGACGCCAGACTTGGCCGTCCGCTGGAATTGCAAGGCCGGCAAGTGTGGGTCGTGCAGTGCCGAGATCAATGGGCGGCCGCGGCTGATGTGCCTAACCCGGATGGGCACCTTCGCGCCGGACGAGGTCGTCACCGTCACCCCGTTGAGAGCCTTCCCGGTGATCCGCGACCTGGTCACCGACGTGTCGTTCAACTACCACAAGGCGGCCCAGATCCCGCCGTTCGCCCCACGGGCCCGCGACGCCGACGGCAACCACCGGATGGCGCAGCTCGATGTGGAACGGTCCCAGGAGTTCCGCAAGTGCATCGAGTGTTTCCTGTGCCAGGACGTTTGCCATGTCGTGCGCGACCACGAGGAGAACAAGCCCGCATTCGCGGGTCCGCGGGTGCTGATGCGCATCGCCGAACTCGACATGCACCCGCTCGACACCGTCGACCGCAAGGCCTTCGCGCAGGAGCAGGCGGGGCTCGGCATGTGCAACATCACCAAGTGCTGCAGCGAGGTCTGCCCAGAGCAGATCCACATCACCGACAACGCCCTCATTCCGCTGAAGGAGCGGGTCGTTGACCACCGCTATGACCCGCTCGTCTGGCTCGGCAATCGGATCCGCCGTCGCGGGGCCTGACCTCGCCCAGCGGGCGGGATGGCAGGCTGGGCAGATGGATGCCATGCGGCTGTGTGCCGGCACGATGCTCGTCGAGCACCCGGACGACCTGCTGCTGGACTACGTCGACATTCGCAACGGCTACGCCTACCCGGCGTACGACCGGCTGGAGACCAACGGCTCGCCGGCCCTGGTCGACGGGGACCTGCTGGCACCCGCTCTGATGGGCGTGCACCTCGACGCCGGTCGTTTCGGACTGCTCCGTGAAATGCTCCCCGCGTTGGACATCGTGGCCGAGCTGCCCGAGGTGTCACTCGAAGAGGCCGACGACGACCACGTGATGTGCGTCGCCGGCCTGTTCGGGGTTCTCGACGAACCGCGGTACGCCGGGCGAGGGGTCCGCGGCACGGTCGTCAGCAAGGTGCTGCACCGCAAACGACCCGATCTGGTGCCGCTCTACGACAGCCGGATCTTCGAGGCGTACACGGCCCCCGGGGTCATCCCGCGCTCGACCGACCGGTCCTGGCAGGACTTCATGGCGGTGCTCTGCACCCAGATGCGCGAGGACCTGCAGCGCGAGGCGACCGCGTTCGATGAGCTCCAGCAGACCGCCGAGCAGGCCGGTGCGCCGCTTACCCATTTGCGGATCCTGGACATCCTCGTTTGGCGGACGGCAGCCGCCTGGCACTGAGCTGCGGCCACCTGCCACCGCCGGCGTCTAACCTTGTTAGGTGTCGACACCGGACAGCGAGCGGCCACTCGTGCCGGCGCAAAGCGACGGTGACCCGACTGACGCGAGCCTGAGTGTCGCCGCGATGGATGCGGCCTTTCGGTTGCTGCCTGGGCCGGGCGGTAACCCGGCGCTGGACCGGTTGGCCTCGCTCGCCGCCCGATTGCTGGCGAGCCCGTCGGCCCAGGTTTCGCTGCTGACCGACAGTCAGGTCGTTGCCGGTGCTGTCGGGCTTGCCGATGGCGCGCACGCCGGTGTCGCCCTGGACGATTCGCTGTGCACCGTCACCGCTGCCTCCGGCGGTCCGTTGATCGTCAGCGACGCGCGGGCCGATGACCGGGTCGCCGAGCTGCCTCCTGTGGTCACCGGCGCCGTAGGCGCCTACCTCGGCGTCCCGCTCGTGTCGACCGCCGGGCCGATCGTGGGATCGCTGTGCGTGTTCGACCCGCAGCCGCACATCTGGACGGCGTACGACGTGGCACTGCTCGAGCAACTCGCCGGCTCGGTGATGGCCGAGCTCGAACTGGCGGCGCTGTCCACGGACTACGAGAACAGTCGGCAGCGCTGGGACACCGCCCTGGAGGCCGCCGGCATCGGCAGCTTCGACTGGGACCTGCGGACCGGCCAGGTCGAGTGGGACCAACGGCTGCAGAGGTTGTTCGGGTACGCGCCCGGTGAGTTCGTCCCGCAGATCTCCGAGGCGTTCAGCCGGATCCACCCCGACGACGATGCGGCCGTCGATGCGGCCATCGCCGCGGCGGTCGAGGTCTGCGGCGACTATCGGGCCGAGTTCCGCATTACGCTGCCGGACGGCGAGCAACGGTGGGTCTCGGCGCGCGGCCGGGCCGTCGCCGGGGTGAGCGGTGAAGCCGTGCAGCTGCTCGGCACCGCCTACGACAGCACCGAGGCGCGCACCGCCCGCGACCAGGCCGCGCACATCCTGGAGACGATGGCCACCGGCTTCGCGGTCATGGACCGCCAGTGGCGGGTGACCTACTTGAACGCGACCGGCGCCCGGGTTGTCGGC
>JAYUMN010000293.1:0-8241 GCA_043762595.1 Frankiales bacterium | reverse complement strand
GCCGTAGATGGCGCCGGCGTGCCGCACCCCGAAGTAGTCGCCCGCGGTCGCCGGCATGGTGCCGAACCCGCCGCCGTAGCACAGGTAGATGAGCGCGCCCAGGACGAAGAACGACGCCGTCGAGCTGGCGTGCGGCAGGAGCAGGAAGCACCCGCCCTGAATCCCGAGCATGGCGACGAAGGCCGGCATCCGGCCGATCTTGTCCGACACCGCAGCCCAGAAGATCCGCCCGGCGCCGTTGAACAAGGCCAGCAACGCGACCGCGCTGGCGGCGGCGGTCTTGGTGTAACCGGCGATGTCGGTGGCGCTGGCCGCGGCCTGGCTGATCAGGGCGATGCCAGCGGTCACATTGAGGGTGAGGATCGCGGTCAACAGGTACCACTGCGGGGTCTTCAGCGACTCGGACTGGGTGTAGTCGCGGCCGCTGTCGACCACCCGGCCGGTCGTCGCCGGGACGAAGCCCGGGACGGCGTAGCCCTCAGGCGGGTTACGGAAGAACGACGCCCCGATGATCGACAGCACCAGGTAGGCGATGCCCAGCGGCAGGAACGGCTTGGTGGGCACCAACGGGTTGTTGTCGATCAGCCGCTGCGCGATCGGTGAGGTGATGACCGCACCGAACCCGAAGCCCCCGACGGCGAGCCCGGTGATCAACCCGCGCTTGTCCGGGAACCATTTCTGCAGCATCGCGATCGGCACGATATAGGCGAGCCCAAGGCCGAAACCGCCAATCACGCCGTACGTCGCGATGAGCAGTCCTAGATCGCCCGAGGTGGTCGCGAGCGAGGCAAGCATGATCCCAATCGAGTAGACGATGCCGCCGACGAGGGCAACCAGCCGCGGGCCGATCTTGTCCTGGATCCGGCCACCGATGTAGGTGCCGATGAAGATCATGCCGATGGTGGTCTCGAACGGGAGCGCGGCGTCGGTCTTGGACAACGCGAAACCGTGCTTGGCCTTGAAGTTCGCGGTGAACGCCTTGCTGAAGATGCTCCACGCGTAGACCGCGCCGATCGCGAATTGCAGCAGCAGAGCGGCGGCGGCAATCCCCCACCTGCCCTTGCTCGGGTTGACGGTGTTGGTGGCGCTCGTGCTCATGGGGGGCTTCCTTGTCCCGGCTCAACGTCGAGCCGTTCACGGCCAGATCAAGAGATGTGCGACCACCGTTCTACCGCAGCCGACCTTCGAGCCGTTGCCGCTGCGGGATGACGACGTACTTCGGGTCTTTGGCCGACTCCTGCCCCGCCTCGAAGATGCCGAACCGGGTGCATGCCGACCCGGCCAGCAGGGCCGCGCCAGTAAGCACCGCACCGAAACGACTCCGCGGCGCAACGACGGCCGCACCGACCGCACCGGCGGCGGTGAGGGCCTTGCTAGCCCGCATCAACGTGCCGGCGCGCCCCTGATGCAACGGCTCGGCCGTCAGGCCCATCGCCTGCTCCATCTTGTGCCCGACGGCCAACTCGAGCAGCGCGCCGCCGAGGGCGAGCCGGCGCGCCGGGCCGGCCTCGGCGATCGGCGCCGCGAGCATGCCCAGCCCACCCGCGGCGGCGGCGGCCGACCCGACGAAGACGAACGGCAGGTGGGCGTGGGCGTCGTGCCACGTCGGCGTGGCCGTGTCCGAGAGCAGCACCGCCGTGTACGACGCGACGGCGGGCGCCAGGACGGCTGCGCCGAGCCCGGCCGGCCGGGCACCGAAACGCAGTAACGTGGCCAGCCACGACAGCTTGCCCGGCAGCAACCCACGCAACTCGGCCGCGCCGGCGAGCCCGGCGAGCGGTCCGTAGCCGGTCAGGATCCAGGTGCCGACACTCATCGGCGACGTCGGCTTGACGACCCGGAGCATGTTGTAGAACCGCTCGGGGCGGCCCAGATCGTGCACGAGCGCGGCGAAGCTGACCAGGATGCCGACCATCGCTCCGAGCCGCCCGGTGCGTCGCAGCACCGGCCGGGACGACAGGTCCGCGCCAGCCGCCAGCAACGAGGACCCCGCGGCCATCCCACCGAGGAACAGATAGGCCGGGATGTCGTTCTCCCACGGCGAGGCCTTGAGGATCGGCCGGCCGTAGTAGGAGGTGAACGTGGCGTCCGGAACCATCTGGTGCTCGTCCCGACGCTTGCCACCCCGGCCACCCTTGCGTCCGCTACCGCCGCGTCGCCCGCCGGCCGAGCCGACAACCGCCTGATGGCCGATGTCTGAGGAGGCGTTCACGCGCCGCGACCGGCGAAGACGGCGACTGCGCCGGCCAGCATCGTCACAGCGGCCAGACCTGCCTGCCGCCACATCGCCGGTAGGTCCTTGGTGGTGACGATCGGGTCGGGCGGGAGCCCGTAGACCTCCGGCTCGTCCAGCAGCAGGAAGAAGGCCCCGAGGCCGCCGATCCCGTCGTGCTCGTTCTCTCCGTAGAGCTTCGCGTCGTGCACGCCCGCGGCCTGCAGGGTGGCGACCCTCGCCTCGGCCCGCTCGCGCAACTCCTCGAGGTCGCCGTACTGGATCGATTGGGTCGGGCAGGCGGTGGCGCAGGCGGGCTGCAGTCCATCACCGATCCGGTCGTAGCACAGCGTGCACTTCTGGGCGATGCCGACGTTCTTGGTGACGCCCTTCTCGCCGATCCGTCGGTCGATCACACCGAACGGGCAGGCCGGCACGCAATAGCCGCAGCCGTTGCAGATGTCGTCCTGCACCACGACCGTGCCGAACTCGGTGCGGAACAGCGAGCCGGTCGGGCAGACGTCCAGACAGGCCGCGTGCGTGCAGTGCTTGCAGACGTCGCTTTCCATCAGCCAGCGGAAGTCCGCGCGGCCCGCACCATCGGCGCCGGGCAGGACCATCGTCGGCATGCCCAGATCGACCTTGGTGTTGTCTGTCCCCAGCATCGTGCGCTCACCGGTCAGCGCCGAGTCCGCGGCCGCATTGACCAGATCGCTGACCGGGCCGCCGACCGGCTGGCCGGCGTGGCCGACGTTCTGGCTACCGAGCCGCTTGGGCTGCTCGATGAAGG
This sequence comes from Frankiales bacterium, assembly GCA_043762595.1. Classification (GTDB taxonomy): domain Bacteria; phylum Actinomycetota; class Actinomycetes; order Mycobacteriales; family SCTD01; genus JAYSQK01. The sequence continues at coordinate 5,239 of JAYUMN010000293.1, read as the reverse complement.
CGACGTGCCGCCAGGTGCTCGCCCCGAGCGCGCCGGTGTTGTCGTAGGACGAGCCCAGGAAGTTCATCCCGTCGTCGGGGACGGCGTTCCACTCCTTGCAGGCGACCTCGCAGGCCTTGCAGCCGATGCACACGGAGGTGTCGGTGAAAAAGCCCTTCCGGGCGGGAGCTTCGGCCCAACCGGCATCGGCGGCGGGGTCGACCGGGCCGAAGAAGCTGTTGCTCACGGGGTGCTCTCCTCGACGGTCATCCGTTGGTTGCCGGTCTCGACGGTGATGCCAGCCCGGCTGCGGTACTCCGCGACGTAGCGCAGCAACGCCGGTCCGGTCGGCCGGCGACCGGGCTGGATGTCGCAGCTGGCCGCCTTGGTCTCCTGAATGTGCGAGTTGGCGTCGAGCGACAACCCGAACAGGTCGTTGGCCGAGTCGCCGGTGACCAGCGCGTCCTTGCCGACCCCCCAGTGGTAAGGCAGCCCAACCTGGTGGATCGTCCGGCCTCCGACGGTCAGCGGCACGACCCGGTCGGTTACAAGGACCCGGGCCTCGATCGCGGTCCGCGCGGTCACGATCGTTGCCCAGCCCAGGTGTTCCAGACCACGCTCCTTGGCGTGCTCCGGCGACACCTCACAGAACATCTCCGGCTGCAACTCCGACAGGTAGGGCACCCATCGGCTCATCCCGCCGGCCGTGTGGTGCTCGGTCAACCGGTAGGTGGTGAAGACGTAGGGGAACACCTCCCAACCGACCTCGGGCGGCGAGGGGTTGATCAGGTTGTCCTTGCGCTTGAAGACCTCGCGGGTCGGATTGGCCTGCTGGGTGTACATCGGGTTGCGGATTGGTGATTCGGCCGGCTCGTAGTGCGCTGGCATCGGCCCGTCGACCAAGCCGGACGGGGCGTAGAGCCAGCCTTTCCCGTCGGCCTGCATGATGAACGGGTCGTCACCGTTGATGGCGTCGGGCCCGGTCGCACCGGCCGGCGCCCGGTAGGACGGTGCTTTGTCGACCTGGAAGTCGGGCACGTCGTGGCCGACCCACTTGGCCTGCTCCTCGTCCCACCAGACGAGGGCCTTGCGCTCGCTCCACGGCTTGCCCTCGGGATCGGCCGACGCCCGGTTGTAGAGCTGCCGTCGGTTCATCGGCCAGGCCCAGCCCCACTCTGCCGCCACCCAGTCCTGCTCCTGACCGGGCTTGCGTCGGGCCGACTGGTTGACGCCGTCCTTATAGACGTTGGTGTAGATCCAGCACCCGCCGCTGGTCGAGCCGTCAGCCTTCATCTCGACGAACGACGTTAGGTACTGGCCGGCCTTGGCGCCGGTCAGGAACTTGCCGTTCACCTCCTGCAGCACCGCCTCCGGGTCGACCTCGCCGTGCTCGTCGACCGGGTAGTCCCAGGTGAGGTGCTGCAGGGGTTTGTCGCGCTCCAGGGTCGAGGCAGCGAGCCGCTCGCGGAGTTTGACCCCGAGCAGGTAAAAAAAGTCGAGCTCGCTGCGGCAATCGCCGGGCGGGTCGACGGCCTTGTGGTGCCACTGCAACATCCGCTGGGTCTGGGTGAACGTCCCGGACTTCTCGGTGTGCGCGGCCGCCGGCAGAAAGAAGATCTCCGTGCCGATGTCGGTCGTCGTCAACTCCCCGGTCTCGATCTCCGGGCCGTCCTTCCAGAACGTCGCGGACTCGATCATGTTGAGGTCGCGGACGACGAGCCATTTCAGGTGCGCCATGCCGAGCCGCTGGAGCTTGCCGTGCGCCGAGCCCACCGCCGGGTTCTGACCGAGGATGAAATAGCCCTCGACCTTGTCGTCGATCATGTCGAGCACGGTCTGGTAGGTGCCGTGATCAGCCGAGATCCGCGGCAGGTAGTCGAAGGCGAACCCGTTCTCGACCGTGGCATGCTCACCCCACCACGCCTTGAGCAGGCTGACCGTGTAGGCGTCGGCCTTGGTCCAGAAACCCTTTTGGTCGGTGCTGCGAATGCTGTCGAGGTAATCCTCGAAGGTGTCGTGGGCCCCGGCCGCTGGCATCGGCAGGTAGCCCGGCAGCAGGTTGAACAGCGTCGGGATGTCGGTCGAACCCTGGATCGAGGCGTGCCCGCGCAGCGCCAGGATGCCGCCTCCCGGTCGGCCGATGTTGCCGAGCAGGAGTTGGATGATGGCCGACCCGCGGATGTACTGCGCGCCGACCGAGTGGTGCGTCCAGCCGACTGAGTAGACCCAGCAGGTCGTCCGGTCCCGGCCGCTGTTGGCCGTGACGGCCTCGCAGACCTCCAGAAACAGCTCCTTGGGGACGCCGCAGACCTGCTCGACCATCTCCGGGGTGTAGCGGGCGTAGTGCCGCTTCAACACCTGGAACACCGTGTTGGGGTCCTGCAGCGTCTCGTCCCGGGGTGGGGCGCCGTGCGGCAAGGACGCGGCCCGGCTGCCGAGCTCGTGACCGGAGCCGCGCTCCCTGCCAGAGCTCTTCGACTCCGTGGAGGGCTCACCCATCCCCTGGTAGTGCCAGCTGTCCGCGTCGTACGTCGCCGTCGCTGGGTCATAGCCGCTGAACAAGCCGTCGAGGTCCTCGGTGTCGACGAAATCCTCACGGACCAGGAAGCTGGCGTTGGTGTAGGCCTTGACGTACTCCTCGAAGTACTTCCCGGTGGTCAGGATGTAGTTGACGATCCCGCCCAGGAAAGCGATATCACTGCCGGCCCGGAGCGGGACGTGGGTGTCAGCCACCGCCGAGGTGCGGGTGAACCGGGGGTCGATGTGAATGATCTTTGCGCCGCGCGCCTTGGCCTCCATCACCCACTGGAAGCCAACTGGGTGGCACTCGGCCATGTTCGAGCCCTGGATGACGATACAGTCAGCGTGCTGCAGATCTTGAAGGAAGGTTGTGGCGCCGCCGCGGCCGAACGAGGCGCCCAGACTGGGCACCGTGGCGCTGTGTCATATGCGGGCCTGATTCTCGATCTGCACGGCGCCGAGCGCCGTGAACAGCTTCTTGATCAGGTAGTTCTCCTCGTTGTCGAGGGTGGCCCCGCCCAGGCTCGCGAAGCCGAGCGTGCGGTTGACCCGCTGACCGCGTTCGTCGACGTCCTGCCAGGTCCGCTCGCGGGTGTCGACGATCCGGTCGACCACCATGTCGACCGCGGTGTCGAGGTCGAGGTCCTCCCAGTCGGTGCCGAATGGCCGGCGGTAGCGCACCTTGGTCACCCGCCCGGGCGAGTTGACGAGTTGCTCGCTGGCCGAGCCCTTGGGGCACAGCCGGCCGCGGGAAACCGGTGAGTCGGGGTCGCCCTCGATTTGGATGACCTTCTCGTCCTTGACGAAGACCTTCTGCCCACAGCCGACCGCGCAGTAGGGGCAGATGCTCTGCACGACCCGATCGGCGGTAGCCGTACGCGGTGCGACGCCCCGGTTGTGCGCGGACTGGGCCGCCGCGCCGCGCCCGAGCGGGTCGTCCCCGGTCAGCTGTTTGACCACCGGCCACGACAGGAATGTCTTGCCCAAACCCACGATTGAGCCCCTTCGCCCGCGAACGTCCCCCCGAACCACGCCAAGTCCTACCAGCCCACTCGCTCGCGCGCCCACTGGGGGGCGCCCCTACGCTGGCCCAATGGGCAGGGTGACAGCGCGTCGACCGGTCCTTCGGATCGACGCCGACCGGAGCGTGTCGCGGCCGGACACGCTGGTGGTCGAGGAACCGCTCGAGATCCGGGTCGGCAACCGGGCGTTGGTGGTCACGATGCGTACCCCGGGTGACGACATGGATCTTGCCGCTGGGTTCCTCGTCTCGGAGGGCGTCGTCTCGACTGGCCCGCACGTGCGGGCGATGCGCTACTGCGCCGGTGCCACCGCCGAGGGAGTCAACACCTACAACATCCTCGATATCGAGCTCGACCCGACGGTCGCCCCGCCGGACCCGAGCTTGGAGCGCAGCTTCTACACGACCAGCTCCTGCGGGCTGTGCGGCAAGGCGAGCCTCGACGCCGTGCGCACCACTACGTCGTACGACGTGTCCGGCGACGACCTTGTCGTGACGCCGGCCCTGCTGTCCGGGCTGCCGGACCGGCTGCGGGAGGAGCAGCGGATTTTCGACCGGACCGGTGGGCTGCATGCCGCCGGTCTGTTCGACCGGGGCGGCGAGCTCCTCGTGCTGCGGGAGGACGTCGGCCGGCACAACGCCGTGGACAAGGTCGTCGGCTGGGCGCTGCGGGAGGACCGACTGCCGTTGTCGGGCACGGTGCTGATGGTCAGTGGGAGGGCGTCGTTCGAGCTGGTGCAAAAGGCCTGGATGGCCGGGATCCCATGCCTGGCTGCGGTTTCGGCCCCGTCCTCGTTGGCGGTGGATCTCGCCGCCGAGGCCGGCATGACGCTGATCGGGTTCTTGCGGGGCTCGTCGATGAACGTCTACACCGGCCAACACCGGGTCGCGACCGCAGGATGAAGCAGCAGCTGCAGTACGTCCTGATCCCGCACCCGGACGACGAGTTCTCCGCCTGGTCGCTCATCCAGAACAGCACCGAGAATTATCCGGTCTTCATCCTGCTGACCCATGGAGAAGCGACCGGGATGTGCGACGGACACGGTCTGCAGGTGGACCTCGGCGAGCGGGTACCGCAGCCGCAGCCGTTCACCGGCACGCACACAGCCAACTGCGGGGCGCAACGGTTGGACTCCTGGCACGCCTTCCTCGACGGCATGGCCGAGATCGACAGCAGGCTGGACTCACCAGCCCTGGTCGGCACAGTTGAAGGCTTCGAACTCCGGGTCGGCGAGCAGTCGGCTCGCGCGGTCTTCGATGGGGGTGACGGCCGACTGAGCCCGCTGTTCGTGACCGACGCCCTGCAGACCGTGCGCCGCCATCGCGACCGGTTCCCGGTGCAACGCGAGTACGGCGTGATCGGCGCGGCGTACTACAACGACCGGTATCCCGGTGCGTGGCGCTACACCCACCCCGACCATCTGGCGGTCCATCGGGCGCTGTTCGACACCGACCAGGGGTTGCCTGGGCCGCAGTGGGGGCTGACCGCGCACAGCGACCCCGATGCGGCACCGCCACACGGCCGGATCGGGCAGACCAGCCCGGACGTCTTCGCCGCGGCCATGTCGGTCGCCCCCGACGGGCAACGCACCGGGATCTTCCAACGGGCCTACGGCTGGCTCGGCTTCTGGCCGGGCGATGGGCGCTGGCCGGCCCACGAGACCGACGCCGAACCGGGGGTGAGCCGCAGCCAGACGTTCTGGGAGCGCTTCGGCGCCC
>JAYUMN010000292.1:0-1706 GCA_043762595.1 Frankiales bacterium | reverse complement strand
AGCGCGTCAGCCGCGCTGCGTCCGATGAGCGCGTTGGTCCGGCTGCTCGGGCACCAGGACGGTCCGCTGGCCGCGTACTACTTCCTGTTGCACGGCTGGCTCCAGTTGGTCGGCACCTCTGCGTGGTCGATCCGGTTGCCATCGACGGTGGCGCTGCTCGCCGCCGTCGCGCTGACCACCAGGCTCGGCGGGCGGCTGGCCGGGCCGCGCGGCGGGCTCATCGGCGGGGGCTTACTTGCCACCAACCCGTTCGTCCTGTCGTTCGGGACCGACGCACGTCCGTATGCCTTTGCGGTGCTTGCCGCGGCCGCCACCGGTCTGCTGCTCGCCGGCGCACCGGACCGGCCTGGCCGGCGTCGTCGATTGGCCTATACCGGCTGCGCGCTGCTCGGCGTGCTGGCCCACCTGTTCTTCGTCCTGCTGCTGCCGGCACACCTCGTCGGCGTGCGGTTGGCCCGCCGACCGGTCCGGCCCTGGCTGCTGCCGGTGGCTGCGGTGGTCCTGCTGAGCTCGCCACTGCTTCTGCTGTCCGCAGGGCAGACCGCGGAGGTGGGTTACCTGCGCACCCCCGGACCGCTCAGCCTGCCCGGCTGGTTCCAGGCCATGGCCGGCGGCAAGGCCTGGCTGTCGGTGCCCGCCGCGGTTCTGCTGCTGATGGCATGGCGCAGCGGCCGGCTGCGGGACCAACCTGGGCTCGCCCTCTGGCTGCTCGTGCCCGGCCCCCTGCTGCTGGTGGTGTCGCTGGTCCACCCGCTCTACCTGAACAGGTACGTCGTGGAGTCCGCGCCGGCGCTCAGCCTGCTGATCGCGCTGGCGCTGGTACGGAGCCACCGCACGAGGTTGGCGACGGTTGTCGCCCTGTCGCTGCTCGCTGGATCGGCGTTCACCAGTGCCAGGATGCAGGCCGCGCCGTTCCGCTACGAAAATCTGCAGGCGGCAGCTAACACCGTGCTCGACGGTGCGCACCCACAGGACGGGATGGTGTTGTTGCCAGCCGGCGTCCGGACCGCCGTCGGCTTCTATGAGGCCCGCGTGGATCCCGGCGCGCCGCGACCGACCGACCTGCTCGCCGCGCCGGGCCGGACCGAGGATGCGCTCGGCAACTTCGGCGGTGGTGTGTTGCCGCCGGATCAGGCAACCGCTCGGGTGCTCGGCCGGCGAGTCGTCTGGCTGGTCGTCTATGCCAACGCGTCGTCGCGTCGAGGCGCCACCGCCACAGCTGTGCTGGCCACGCTCACCCGGTGCTACCGACCTGGAACCGTGCACCGGTTCGGCATCGTGCTCGTCCAACGGGATGAGGCGACCGGCGCCTGCGGCCAAGGGGCCCCTACGCTTGCACCCATGAGCCTCGCGGCGAGCCCCGTCGTAGGTCCCGATGTGCCGGCGCGAAGGGGGCTGGGGCGGTGAGGGTCGGCGTCCCTACCGAGATCGAGCACCACGAGGCCCGGGTCGCGATCCCGCCCGCCGGGGTGCAGGAGCTCGTCGGGCACGCCGGGCGTGGCGCCATCGCCGGTTTCTCATTACCGGACCAGGAAGACATCGCAGCCGGGGCGAAGATCGTCCCGCGCACCTCGACCGTCGCCGTAGAAACGTGACACTGCCGGAGGTCGTGTGCACCAACGCCCCGGTCGCCGCGGCGCGCGGGCTCGACGTGGCCGTCCTGGCGGAGGTCCTCGCCTGAACGTCGAACGCACCGTCGGTGCCTA
>JAYUMN010000291.1:0-2101 GCA_043762595.1 Frankiales bacterium | reverse complement strand
GCGGCTTCGACGTCCTGCACCCGGTCGGCTGGGACTCCTTCGGCCTGCCTGCCGAGAACGCCGCGATCCAGCGCGGCGAGCACCCGGCCACCTGGACCTACGCCAACATCGAGACGCAAGCGGACGCGTTCCGCCGCTATGCCGTGAGTTTCGACTGGTCGACGCGGCTGCACACCTCCGACCCGGAGTACTACCGCTGGACGCAGTGGTTATTCCTGCGATTCTTGGAACGGGGCCTTGCCTACCGCAAGAACAGCGCGGTCAACTGGTGTCCGCATGACCAGACGGTGCTGGCCAACGAGCAGGTCGTCGGCGGCCGATGCGAGCGTTGCGGCGCCGAGGTCACCAAGCGAGAGCTCACCCAGTGGTTTTTCCGCATCACCGATTATGCCGACCGGCTGCTCGAGGACATGACCGACCTCGAAGGCCGGTGGCCCGACCGGGTCCTGCTGATGCAGAAGAACTGGATCGGCCGTTCGCGTGGGGCGCACGTCGACTTCCGCGTCGGCGACCAGACCATCACGGTCTTCACGACCCGACCCGACACGTTGTACGGCGCGACCTTCTTCGTGGTGGCTGCCGACGCGGCGCTGGCCGAGCAGCTCTGCGCACCGGATCGGCGTACCGAATTGGAGGCCTATCGCGTCTCGGTCCGCACTCTGTCCGACATCGATCGCCAGTCGACCGATCGCGACAAGACTGGGGTCGACCTCGGTGTGACCGCAACCAATCCGCTGACCGGTGAGCAGATGCCCGTCTATGCAGCGGATTACGTCCTAGCTGACTACGGCACCGGCGCCATCATGGCGGTGCCCGCGCATGACCAGCGCGACCTCGACTTTGCGCTGAAATTCGGCCTCCCGGTCCGGGTCGTCGTCGACACCGGCGGCGAGGATCCGGCGACGTCGGGTATCGCCACCGCCGGCGACGGGGTGCTGGTCAACTCCGGCCCCTACAACGGGCTGGCCAAAACGGAGGCGATCGAGCGCGTCGTCGGCGATCTCGAGCAGCGCGGCGGCGGCAAGGGTGCGGTGAACTACCGCCTTCGCGACTGGTTGCTGTCGCGCCAGCGCTTCTGGGGGGCGCCCATCCCGGTCGTCCACTGCCCCGCCTGCGGCATCGTTCCGGTGCCGGACGACCAGCTCCCTGTCCGGCTGCCGACGGACATGAAAGGCGCCGACCTGCAGCCCAAGGGCCAGTCGCCGCTCGCCAGCAACCGAGCCTGGGTCGAGGTGCCGTGCCCGCGCTGTGGCGGCCAGGCCGAGCGGGACACCGACACGATGGACACGTTCGTCGATTCGTCCTGGTACTTCCTGCGCTACTGCTCACCGGACTACACGGGCGGCCCGTTCGACCCAGCCGCCGTCGCGCAGTGGCTGCCGGTCGGGCAGTACGTCGGTGGGGTCGAGCACGCGATCCTGCACCTGCTCTACAGCAGGTTTTTCACCAAGGTGCTCTTCGACATGGGGATGGTCGGCTTCCAGGAGCCGTTCAGTTCGCTGCTCAACCAGGGACAGGTGATCCTCAACGGCTCGGCGATGAGCAAGAGCACCGGCAATCTGGTCAATCTCGGGGACGAGCTGGCGCGGTACGGCGTGGACGCCGTACGCCTGACGATGTTGTTCGCCGGGCCGCCGGAGGACGACGTCGACTGGGCCGATGTGTCACCGACCGGCGCGGTCAAATACCTCGCGCGGGTGCTGCGTATCGCCGACGACGTCGCGACCAAGAGCGGCAGCAGCCGCGACGAGGCCGTCGACAAGGCGGTTGCCAAGACCGTCGACGAGGTGACCCGGCTGCTCGAGGCGCACCGGCTCAATGTCGCCATCGCCCGGTTCATGGAGCTCACCTCCGTGCTGCGCAGAGCCTTCGACGCCGGCGCCGCCGGTCCGGCGTCGCTGCGGGACGGGGTCGAATCGCTCGCGACGATGTTGTCCTGCTACGCGCCGTATCTTGCCGAGGAGGTCTGGTCCCGGCTCGGTCACGACGTCGAAGGGGGCGACTCCGTGCATGACTCGCGCTGGCCCACAGCAGATCCACGGCTGCTCATCGACGAGACCGTCGTCTGTGTCGTGCAGGTCGCCGGCAAGGTCCGCGACCG
>JAYUMN010000290.1:0-1539 GCA_043762595.1 Frankiales bacterium | reverse complement strand
GTGATCCTGCTGGGCGTCCTCAACCATCCGTGGGTCAGCGGTGCCGGGCGGCGGGCGCCACGGGACGGCTCGACGCAGTGACCACAACAGCAGGAAGCGGGGCTGCTGTTGCCTCAGGCCACACTTGGTCGTCAGCGCCGGCGCCTGAATAGGAGACCGTTTGCTGCTGTCGTGGTCGCGCGGGCGTCAGCATCGCCAGTCTTACGGTGGATCACCGGGGCCAGTGCTGGTCGGCCATCGGTGAGGGCTGACGGATGATCTTTGCGCAGCAGCAGCAGCAGCAGCAGCAGCAGCAGATGCGTGCAACGGCCGTGGTGGCGGGCCGCCGCAGTGGCGGGGTCAGCTGCGGACTGATCGGACGTCGCGGGCTGGCAGGCGCAGGGCCACAACGGTGCGCGGCTGGCCCATCACGATCGCCGTCCGGCGAAAGACATGCCAGCCGCCCTCGATGCGGTGCTCGTCCGCCTCGATGTCGAGGCTCCGCTCGGGCAGCTGGACGGAGTAGCGCATGAGGGCCCTCTCTCAGCGGTGGCTCGACCCTCCGCGGCCAGTGTGCACCAGCGCTGTGACAACCTCGGCCGGTGGCCATCGATGCGGTCGTCATCGGCGGCGGTCACAGCGGTCTGATCGCCGCGATCCTGCTGCCTGGAGCTGCCTGGAGCAGCCTGGAGCTGCCTGGAGCAGCCTGGAGCAACCTGGAGCAACCTGGAGCAACCTGGAGCAACCTGGAGCAACCTGGAGCAACCTGGAGCAACCTGGCGCAACCTGGAGCAACCTGTCGTCGCCGGCGGCGTGGTCGGCAGCCTGACGACCTCGCGCGGCTATCTGCACGATCGGGGTGCGGCGTCCTTCGGTGTGCCGCACGTCTCGCCGTTGCTCGACGACCTCGCCCTGGCCAACTGGGTCCGGTGGACCAGTACCGAGCTATCCGTGGCGGTGCTGCACGGGCCTGTCGAGCCGGCGTTGCTGTGGTCCGATCCGGCCAGGACAGTCGGCGGACGCGGCGCCGACGGTCCAGCGTGGCTTGGCCTGCACGCGTGGTGGAAGCGGACGGGGCGGGGTGGATCCGAGCCCGGCCGGGCTGGGGCCGGTCCCGTCGGCCGGGATGGGGGCGGTCCGTCGGCCGGGCTGGGGCCGGCCGCCGACGCCCTTGGGGTGTGCGGTGGGCTGCAATGGCTGCAGAGGTTGCGAGTTCTGGCCGCGGCCTGACCGACGCAGACCTTCGAGCGGCACCGACAGCCGTACGGCGGGCAGTGTCTGCCGCGGTCGCGCCCGAGCTGCTCGCCCGCGAACGGGTCGATGCGAAGTCCTATGCCGTGCGGCGCGCGAGCTTGCGGCACCGTTGCACCGGCAAGGTTCGCCGGGCTCGCTGCCATCTCGTGGCCGCGCGGCGACCCCCACCAGATAAGAGGCACAGGCTGTGCACGTCACCTGCGACCTGCACGAGCAGGCGACCGCCGAGGGGCAGCTGGCCCGACGCCTGCCCCCAGCCGACACACCGCTGATTGTCAGCCCAGCTCAATGGAGAGATCCCGGGCG
>JAYUMN010000289.1:0-3771 GCA_043762595.1 Frankiales bacterium | reverse complement strand
GAGAGCACCGATGCGCGCGCCGGTCAAGGCTGTCCCCGAAGCCCCCGTGATGGGCGGCAGGACGGGGTGAGCGAGGCAGGCGGCGGCCGACATGGCGGTCAACGTCGTGTCCATGCGCACCTCCTCCGGTCGTTCGTCAGCAGCCGCTGACGGCGTCGGTGGGACGGTAGAACAGCCGGCCGTGCGACGGCAATGTCTTTTACGGAGTGGCTTGCCTACCCGCCTGATGCACCCACGGCGTCAGCGCTGCTGACGAGCGTCAGAACGTCCTGGCCGAAGGTGTCGAGCTTGCGCTGGCCGATGCCGGGGATCGTGACCAGCGCGGCCACCGAGATCGGCCGCTGCTCGGCGATGGCCGTCAGGGTCGCGTCGGTGAACACGCAGTAGGCCGGCTGGCCGAGCTCCTTGGCTCGGGCCGCCCGCCAGGTGCGTAGGGCCTCGAACAACGCCTCGTCCCGGTCCGCCGGGCAGCTCGCACACCGGCCCAGCTTGCGGTCGACGGCCTGGGCCAGGCCGGCGCCGCAGACCCGGCAGGCCACCGGGCCGGCTGACCTGTTCCGCGCCGGTTTCGGGGCACCGGGGACGGTGGCCCGCGATGTCACGCCCTGCAGCAACCCGTCGAGGAAACGGGACGGGCGTCGGGTGGCGCGACCTCCGGGGCTGCGGGCCAACGCCCAGGACAGCGACAGGTGCTCGCGGGCCCTGGTGATCCCCACGTAGAGCAGGCGACGCTCCTCCTCGACCTGTTCCGGGGTGTCGGCGTGGACGAGCGGGAGCGTCCCATCAACCAGGCCGACCAGGAAGACCGCGTCCCATTCGAGTCCCTTGGCGGCGTGCAACGAGGCAAGGGTGACCCCGTCGACAGTCGGTGCGTGCTGCGCTGCAGCCCGTTCCTCGAGCTCCGCCACCAGCTCGCGCAGACCCGCCTGCGGATCCGTGCCGGCCAGGTCGACCGCGAGCCGGTGCAACGCGGCCAGCGACTCCCAGCGCTCGCGGACCGCGCCGGCCCCAGCGGGTGGGGCGTCCGGCGCCCAGCCACCGACCGTCCGGAGCACCTCGGTGACCGCGTCGGCGAGCCCGACGGGCGCGTCGGTGTCCCCGGCCCGGGCTGCGCCACGCAGCATGAGCACGGCCTCCCGGACCTCAGGGCGCTCGAAGAACCGCTCGCCGCCACGCACCAGATAGGGCACACCGGCATCTGCCAGCGCCGTCTCGTACGCCGCCGACTGCGCGTTGATCCGGTAGAGCACAGCCAGCTCGGCGGCCGGGGTGCCCGCGGCGATCAGCTGCGCACACCGGCGGGCGACGGCAACCGCCTCGCCCGGCTCGTCGTCGTACTCCGCGAAGCGCGGCGGCGGGCCGGCCGGCCGCTGCGCGAGCAGCTCGAGCCGGGCGGTCGTCGCCGTCGCCTTGGCGATCACGCCGTTTGCCAGCGCCACCACCTCGGGGGTGGAGCGGTAGTCGCGGACCAGTCGCACTTCGGTCGCGGCCGGCCAACGCTCCCGGAACCGCAGCAGGTAGGCCGGCGTCGCGCCGGTGAAACTGTAGATCGTCTGATGGGCGTCGCCGACGACGCACAGGTCGTCGCGGTCGCCGAGCCAGGCATCGAGTAGCCGCTGCTGCAGTGGTGTGACGTCCTGGTACTCATCGACGACGAAGCTGCGGTACTGCGACCGGAACTCAGCCGCCACGTCCGCGTGCTCCTCCAGGATGCCGGCGGTCAGCAGCAGCATGTCGTCGAAGTCCGCGACGCCCTGGGCCTGCTTGAGCTCGCGGTAGCCGGCGTAGACCTGGGCCACCACCGCCCCGTCGTACGGCGGGGTGCGGCTGGCGGCAACCGCGGCGGCGGGGTAGTCGTCGGGACTGACCAGGGTGCAGGTGGCCCATTCCAGCTCGCTCAGCAGATCGCGCAACTCGCTCGTGCCGGGGCGCAACCGAGCCCGGGCAGCGGCGTTGCCGACGAGGCCGAACTTGTTGGTGAGCAGGGTCGGCGGCGGGCCCCCGACGGCCTTGGGCCAGAAGTAGCCGAGTTGGCGCATCGCCGCCGCGTGGAAGGTGCGCGCCTGCACCCCGCCGGCTCCGAGCTGACGCAGTCGGGTGCGCATCTCGCCGGCTGCCCGCGCGGTGAAGGTCACCGCCAGCAGGGCACTCGGAGCGACCGCACCGGACTGCACGGCGTAGGCCGCGCGGTGGGTGATCGTGCGGGTCTTGCCGGTACCGGCGCCGGCCAGGATGCAGACCGGACCGCTGACCGCCCTGGCGGCCTCGCGCTGCTCGGGGTCGAGGGCATCGAGCAGCTGATCCGGGGTCACCGGGTCAGTCTCCCAGGTCGGGCGCCCGGGAAGCCCCGGGACACGTTGGCTGTTGACCCCGGCGACACCCACCCCAAAAGGAGCGCGCAGTGGCCGACCAGATGACGATCTACAGCACCGCGTGGTGCGGCTACTGCCACCGGCTGATGAAGCAGCTCGACCGGGAAGGCGTCGGCTACGACACCGTCGACATCGAGCACGATTCGAAGGCCGCTGACTACGTGATGGCCGTCAACGGCGGCAACCAGACGGTGCCGACGGTGGTGTTCCCCGACGGCACAGCGTTGACCAACCCGAGCCTCGCGCAGGTCAAGGACAAGCTCGCCGGCTGATCACACAGCTACAAAGTGTGACTTCCGCGGCAGAGTGGGCGATGCTTGCTTGCCTGTGTGAGGCCTCACCCCTGCCCCTGGAGATCTCGTGCCCACCCCCGACCTGAGCCACCCCGCGATCGAGGCGGTCCTGTCCACCGCAGCGACGCTGCTCGGGATGGAGGTCGTCTTCCTGGGGGGGCTCGGCAAGGACACCTTCACCTTCGAAAAGGTCCACACCACCGCCGAGTGGCCCGGCCTGACCGAAGGGCAGGTGGCCGACCGGACCGATTCCTTCTGCCATCGCCTGCTCGCCGGCGCCCCCTCCACGACGTCGGACGCAGCCAACGACCCGGCGTACGCCGATGTGCCGGTCCGCACCGAGCTCGGCATCACCTCCTACGTCGGGGTGCCAGTCCGCGATGCCGCCGGCGAGGTTGTAGCGACGCTGTGCGGCATCGACCGCAACAACGTGGTGGTAGCCGAGGAGACCATCGGGGTGCTCCGCAAGCTCGCCCAGGTGATCGCCACGCACCTCGGGCCGTTGACCCGCGAGGGAATCGTCATCCGGCGGAGTCCGGGCGGCGGCTGGGAGGTGGGCGGCGAGCCGACCGGCGATCTCACCAGCGCGATGGTGCTGGCGGATCTGCTGGCCGCCGAGCTCACCCCCGGTGGCCGGCCGGCCAAGACCGACCAGGCCCTTGACGAAGTCGGGCAGCTGCGCCTGTCGGTGCGGCAGCTCGAGCACGCGCTCGCCGCCCGGGTGGTCGTCGAGCAGGCCATCGGCGTGCTGACCGAACGCCAGGGCAGCTCATCCCGCGAGGCGTTCGAGCGACTGCGCAAGGTCGCCCGGTCCCGCGGGCGCAAGGTGCACGACCTGGCCCGGGAGGTGGTGGCGTCCGCGGCCGACCACGCCGTCCCGCTGCCGCCTGAACTGGCCGGGCGGCGCTGACCGGGCAGGTCCTGCTCCCGCAGACACCGATGACGCTCGCCGCAGGTCTCGTCGATCGGTTGGCCGAGCTGCCCGGTGTGCCACGGATACTCCTGGACGGCGTCGGCGGCCACCATCTGGCCGACGCCGTCATGGATGGATTGACCGCCGCGGGCCGTACGCCGGTCCGGATCTGCACCCGGGACTTCTGGCGACC
>JAYUMN010000288.1:0-5499 GCA_043762595.1 Frankiales bacterium | reverse complement strand
GGGCTCGGCCGGTCGGCGTACGCGCACGTCGAGCACGCTCACCCGAGCCCCAGGACCGCGGCCGCGAACAGCTCGCCGCGCTCGGCATAGTCACGGAAGCAGTCCATCGAGGCGGCCGCGGGGGCGAGCAACACGCTGTCGCCCGGGCGGGCGAGCCGCCGGGCGGCGGCGACGGCCTGGTCCATGGCACCAGTGTCGAGGCGGTCGACCTCGACGACGGGGACCTCGGGGGCGTGTCGTGCCAGGGCACCCGCGAGCACGGCCCGGTCGGTACCGAGCAGGACCACGGCCCGCAGCCGGGAAGCGGCCCGGCGTACCAGGTCCTCGACGTCGGCCCCCTTGAGCAGACCACCCGCGATCCACACCACCGGGTCGTACGACGCCAGGCCCGCCGCCGCGGCGTGTGGGTTGGTGGCCTTGCTGTCGTCCACCCACCAGACGCCGTCGAGCACCCGGACAAGGGCGTTCCTGTGCGGGTCGGCCTGGACTGCCCGCAGCCCGTCCCGGACGGCCGCGGCGGGGACGCCGTACGACCTGGCAATCGCCGCCGCGGCGAGCGCGTTTGCGACGTTGTGCGGTCCGGACAGGGTGAGATCGCTGATTGCGGCGAGCTCGGTCGCCTCACCTGGCACGTCCGGGAAGGCCCGGTCGACGAGCAGGTCCTCGACCAGACCCACCTCGTCGGAGCGGGGCACCCGCAGGGTGAAGCCGACCCGGCGGCCGAGGGCCCGGTCGAGCAGCGCGGCGCTAACCTCGTCGTCGGCGTTGCCGACGCAGGTGTCCGCACCGAAGATGGCGGCCTTGGCCGTCGTGTAGGCCCGGCTGGACCCGTGCCAGTCGGTGTGGTCGTCAGCGACGTTCAGGATCGCGCCGGTGTGCGGCACGAGGGTCGAGGACCAGTACAGCTGGAAGCTGGAGAGCTCGACCGCAAGAACGTCGTAGGGCTCGGGGGCGAGGACGGCCTCGAGTAGAGGCAACCCGACATTGCCGGCAGCGACCGTGCGGTGGCCGGCCGCCGCGAGGATGGCGGCGAGCATCCGGACAGTGGTCGTCTTACCGTTCGTGCCGGTCACCGCAAGCCATGGGGCCGACCCCGGTGGGCGGAGCCGCCAGGCCAGCTCGACCTCGCCGATCACCTCGATCCCGGCAGCTGCCGCGGCGAGCAGCAGCGGTGCGGTAGGGCGCCAGCCCGGTGACGTGACGACCTGGGCGGTGCCGGGCGGCAGCACCTGCGCGGTGGCGAACCCGTCGAGCGCGGCGAGCCGAGCCGGGTCGCCGTCGACGACGGTGACGTGGGCGCCGAGCCCGCGCAGCACCCGCGCCGCCGCCGCGCCCGAGATGCCGGCGCCGGCCACGACGACCGCTGCCCCGTCGTACCGGAGGCCAATGAACGGTCCGCTCACCCGAGCGGGCCAGCGGACAAGAACTCGGCGTAGAACACCCCGAGGCCGAACGCGACGGCGAGCCCGGCGATGATCCAGAACCGGACGATGACGGTGTTCTCGACCCAGCCGGCCAGCTCGAAATGGTGGTGGATCGGGGCCATGTTGAAGACCCGTTTCTTCGTCGCCTTGAAGACGCCGATCTGGATGATGACCGACAGTGTCTCGACGACGAACAGGCCACCGAGAACGACCAGGAGCAACTCGGTCTGGGTGACGATCGCGATCCCAGCGAGCAGGCCACCGAGCGCCAGCGATCCGGTGTCACCCATGAAAATCTTGGCCGGTGAGGCGTTCCACCACAAGAAACCGAAGCACGCGCCCATCGCCGCTGCGGCGACGAGGGCGACGTCGAGCGGGTCGCGCGCCGAGTAGCAGGACGGCGTCACCTCGCGGGCGCAGGAATTGCCGAACTGCCAGAAGGCGATGACGACGTAGGACGCGAGGACCATCACCGAGGTACCGGAAGCAAGACCGTCGAGGCCGTCGGTGAGGTTGACGGCGTTACTGGTGGCAGTGACGATCAGGTAGGCGAAGACGACGAACCCGGCCGTGCCGAGCCCGATCGCCTTGTAGTCACGGACGAACGACAGGTGCGTCGAGGCCGGGCTCAGCCCGAGATGGTTCTTGAACTGCAGAGCCAGCACCGCGAAACCGACACCGGTGATGAGCTGCCCGCCGAACTTTGCGGCGGCGTTGAGCCCGAGCGAACGCTGCTTGCGGATCTTGATGAAGTCGTCGAGAAAGCCGACCAGGCCGAGGCTTGTCATCAGGGCGAGCACCAGCAGCCCGCTCGCGGTGGGACCGCGGCCGCGACTGGAGAAGCTGAGCAGGTGGGCGACGGCGTAGCCGACCAGCGTCGCCAAGATGATGACCGTGCCCCCCATCGTCGGGGTGCCCCGCTTGGTGGCGTGGCTGGCCGGGCCGTCCTCGCGGATCTCCTGGCCGTAGCCACGCCGCCGGAACAGCTTCACGACGGCCGGCGTCCCGAGCAGGCTGAGCACCAGCGCCGTCATCGCGGCGACGAGCACCGAGATCACGACTGCTCCGTCAAGGCTGCGCTCACACGCTCGACGCCGTCGCCCTGCACGAGCACGACGTCGTCGGGGCCCAACTCCGCGCGGAGCAGAGCGATCGCGGCGTCGGCGTCGGCCACGTGCACCGACTCCTCACCCCAGGACCCCTCGAGCACAGCGCCGGCGTGGATGCCGCCGGCCACCTGCCCGACGGCCACGAGGGAGCTGATGTCCAGCCGCACCAGGAACCGGCCGAGGTCCATGTGCGCCTCGCGGTCCTGCCCCGGCATCGCGCCAAGCACGGCCCAGGTACGCCGGCGCTTGCCGTCGGACTGCCCGGCGAGATCCTTCAGCGCGTCGCGCATGCCGGCGGGGGTCGCGGCGCTCGTCGCGTCCAGCAGCGTCATGCGCGGACCGCCAGCAGCGTCTCGCGCAGCACCTGCCGGTCGTCGAACGGCGTGACCGTACCGGCGATCTCCTGACCACGTTCGTGGCCCTTGCCCGCCACGACGACGACATCACCCGGCCGGGCCCCGCGGACGGCGAGCTCGATGGCCCGCCGCCGGTCGGGCTCGACGACAGCCCCTGGTGCGGCCATCTCAGCCAGGATCGTGAGTGGGTTCTCGCCGCGCGGGTTGTCGCTCGTGAGCACGGCGAGGTCGGCGCCCGCGACAGCGGCCCGACCCATCAGGGGGCGCTTGCCGCGGTCGCGGTCGCCGCCGCAGCCGAGCACGACCACGACCCGCCCGGCGGTCAGGGCCCGTACCGCAGCCAGCAACGTCGTCACGGCCTCCGGGGTGTGGGCGTAGTCGACGATCGCGGTGAACGGCTGGCCGGCGTCGATGCGTTCCATCCGGCCGGGAACGCCTGTAAGCGAGGCGATCCCCCGCACGGCATCGGCCAGCGGGATACCGGCAACGACCAGGCAGGCGAGGGCGGCGACGGCGTTGCTGACGTTGAAGGCGCCCGGCAGCCGCACCGACGCCGGCACGTCCACGCCGGGCCCGACCAGCCGGAAGGAGCTGCCGTCAGCCCGCAGCTCAACCTCAGCCGCCCGCCACTGCCCCCGCTCGCCGTACGTCGTGATCGGGATGCTCGCGCTCGCAAACAGGCGCTGGCCGGCGGGGTCATCGATGTCGACGACCCCGCGCCTGCTGCGCGCCGCTGTGAACAGCGAGGCCTTCGCCGCCTCATAGGCCGCCATCGACGGATGGAAGTCCAGATGGTCCTGCGAGAGGTTGGTGAACACCGACGTGTCGAACCGCACCCCGTCGACCCGGCCGAGCGCCAGCGCGTGGCTGCTGACCTCCATCGCCACGGCCGTGACGCCGCGCTCGCGCATCGTGGCGAACAACGCCTGCAGATCGGGCGCCTCCGGGGTGGTGCGCAGGCTCGGCACCGCCTGGTCACCGATCCGGGTCACCACCGTGCCGAGCAACCCGGTGGCCTGCCCGGCCGCCCGCAGTCCCGCCTCCAGCAGGAAGGCCGTCGTCGTCTTGCCGTTGGTGCCGGTCACCCCGAGCACGAGCAGGTCAGCCGACGGATCGCCGTAGACCCAGGCCGCGACCGCCCCGAGCACGCCGCGGGGGTCGTCGTCGACGAGCACCGGCACGTCGTAGGCCGCGCAACGGCCGGCCCCGGCCGGATCGGTGAGGATCGCCGTGGCGCCGGCGGCGACGGCGGCGGCGGCGAAGTCGGCGCCGTGCGCCTGGGCCCCTGACAGCGCGGCGTAGAGGTCACCGGGCCGCACTTTCCGCGAGTCGAGGGTGCAGCCGGTGACGGTCGCCCCAGCAACCGGCCGGTCGGGTCGCAGGCCCGCCGCAACCGCCAGCAGGTCGGTGAGGGAGCGACGCGGAGGGAATGTCGGGCGCACGCCCACCGGGGTTCCGGGCACGGGTGCAGGCTACCGGGACTCAGTCGACCGACAGGCGCAGCACGGGAGGGCGCGTCCCGGTCGGCGGGATCGACATGCCGCGCAGGGCGAAGCTCATCACTTCGGCAAAGACCGGCGCGGCGACCAGACCGCCGAAGTACCCCTTCGCACCGGTGCCCTGCAGCACCACGGCGGTGACCAACCGCGGCGCATCGGCGGGCGCGAAGCCGACGAACGACGAGGTGTAGCTACCGTCGTACCGGCCGCCGACGACCCGCTGCGCAGTGCCCGTTTTCCCGGCGACGCGGTAGCCGGGGATCGCGGCGAGGGGCGCCGTGCCCTGGTCGGAGATCACGCCCTCGAGCATCGTTTGCAGCTGCGCGGCGACCTCGGCCGAGATGACCCGGCGAGTAGCGGGGGCAGCTGCCGACGTGAAATGGCCGGTCGGGTCGCGGGTGCCCCGGACGATGCTGGGGGCGACCCGCACACCGCCGTTCGCGACCGTCGCGTAGACCGAGGCGACCTGCACGGCGTTGACCGAAATGCCCTGGCCGATCGGGATAGTCGCAATCGAGCTCCCGGACCAGGTGTTGGGCGTCGGGATGACGCCGCGGCTCTCGCCGGGCAGTCCCAGCCCGGTGTGGTCGCCGAAACCGAAGCCGCGCAGCATGTCGTAGATGCCCTGCGCCCCTACCCGCTGGGCCACCTCGACGGTGCCGATGTTGCTCGACTTGGCGAGCACCCCGGCAAAGGTCAGGTGCTCGGTGCCATGGACCTCTGCGTCGTGCAGGACATGCCCCCCGACCATGAGGGTCGGCGGCACGGTGATCACGCTGTCCGGCGTGACGGCGCCGGCTTGCAGTGCCGCGGCCGCGGTGATCACCTTGTTGACACTGCCCGGCTCGTAGACCTCGCTAATGGCCGGGTTGCCCATCGCGTCGACCGAGACACCGGTCCGGTCGTCTGGGTTGAAGGTCGGTGCGGTCGCCAGCGCCAGCACTTGCCCAGTCCGGACATCCAGCGTGACGACGGTGCCGTTCTTGGCGCCGGTGGCGGCCACCTGTGCGGCGATCAGCCGCTGGGCCTGCCACTGCAGGTCGCGGTCGATCGTCAGCTCGACGTCGTGGCCGACCACCGCCTGCTGTGTCCGGCCGAGACCGGTCGGGAT
>JAYUMN010000287.1:0-2229 GCA_043762595.1 Frankiales bacterium | reverse complement strand
GCTGCCTTCAGCTACACCGCCGCCCGGCGCAGTGGACTGTCGGACCGGCGACTGCGGGACCTGCGCGCAGACGGGCTGATCCAGGCTTTGAGCCGCGGGTTGTACCTGCGCCGGGACGCCCCACCAGCGGACCTGGACCTGCTTGAGATCGCCGCCCGCGCCCCGGACGCCACCTTGTGCTTGCAGAGCGCGCTGGCGCACCACGATCTGATCGATGACATTCCGCCGGAGATCCACGTCGCGCTGCCGCGGGGGAGGCGGCACCCGAAGACGGCCGCGCCGGCGCGCTGGCACACCTTCGACCCGCAGACCTTCCAGATCGGCCGGGACACCCTGCAGCTGGCCGGGCCGCTCAGCATCGGCCGATACACCCCGGAGCGCTGCCTGATCGATGCCTTCCGGCTCCGTCATCAGGAAGGCCCCGAGCTGGCCCACCAGGCCCTGAAGGCCTGGCTGCGTCGCCGCGACGCCCAACCCGCCGCGCTGCTGCGGATGGCCAAGGACTTCCCGAAGGCCGAGCCCGCCCTTCGGCTGGCCCTGGAGATTTTGCTGTGAGCGCTCCACCGAGCCGAGGCGACACCGCCAGCCGGGCCTACAACGACCTGCGGAACAAGGCCCGGGCCGCGCACCGCCCAACTCAGGAGCTGATGCAGCTGTACTTGCTCGAGTCCTTCCTGCGCCGGCTGGCCGGCAGCGGCCACCGCGAGAACCTGGTCCTGAAAGGTGGGGTGCTGCTCGCCGCCCTCGGTGACCGCCGACCCACCAAGGACGTGGACCTGCAAGCCCGCCAGCTCACCAACGACGCCGACACCACCACCCAGGTCGTCTGCGAGATCGCCCACTTGTCCGCCGACGACGGCGTCTTGTTTGACACTGAGTCCGCGACGACCGAGTTGATCCGCGAGGACGACAGCTACCAGGGCTAACGGATCCGGATGCCAGCCTCGCTCGTCACCGCCAACCTCAAGTTCGCCGTCGACATCAGCGTTGGGGACCCGATCGCACCCAGCCCGCAGCTGGTGCAGCTGCCTTGCGTGCTCACCGACGACACCATCGAACTGGTCGGCTACCCGATCGTGATGGTGCACGCCGAGAAGCTCGTCACCGCCCTGCAGCGCGGCACCGTCAACACCCGCTGGCGGGATTTCGCCGACATCTGGACGCTCAACCGGCACCGGGACTGCCAGGGCGCGGAGCTGCAGGCGGCGCTGACCGCCGTCGCGCGCTACCGAGGCGTGGCTCTGGAGGCGCTCTTCCCGACGCTCGGGGGATACGCCGAACTGTCCCAAGTGCGGTGGTCGCTCTGGCGGGCCAAGCAGAACCTCGACACTCCGCTGCCCGAGCAGTTCGCCGACGTCCTCACCGACATCGCCCGCTTCGCCGACCCCGCGCTGCTCGGCCAAGCCGTCGGCAAGAGTTGGAAGGCCGACGCCGACGCCTGGCAATGACAACCGCCGGCGCCCGTCGGGACCGCGTGGAGGCAGAAGGTGGGCAGGTCCCCCGAAGCCTTCCAGGCCCCGGCCATGGGTCGTCGCCGACCCGGCCGCCACCCCAGTTCTGCAGGCAAAATGTAGGCAGCGTTCGGCGAACTAGCCCGGACCACCACGGACGCCGGTAGGCGAGCCCAGCCCTGTGACCTGCACAAACACCGTCCACCACCGTCTGCGGACGTCCAAACCTCGGGCTACTCGCCAGTCTCATCACCCAGAGGTCGCAGGTTCAAATCCTGCCCCCGCTACTTCGGCGTCGTGGACGGCCTCCGCTACGCCGCGCCGAGCCAAGTTGCCATCGACTGCTTGTCGGGATCCGGTCGGATGCCCGCCGAAGGCGAGGCCGTGATCGAGTGGCTGCTGGCCAACGAAGAACTGTGGCGTTTGCCCAACATCAGCGAGCTCATCGAAGCTGCGTAGGTGTGAGCGACCTGGACCCACACGACACGTAGCCGCGCGGCAGATCTTGCTCGACGCACTCGTGGCCCTCGACCCACATCTCCACGCTCTCGTGGTGGTGGGTGCGCACGCCGTCTAGCTCCGCACGGGCGAGGCGGGCATCGCGATCGCTCCCTTCACAACTGACGCCGACTTAGCATTGGAGCCCGCGATCCTTGCGGACAGACCGGAGCTTCAGCGCCTAGCCCCGGCGTTTCAGTAGGGCCCTTGGCCGAGGTCGGATGATCTTGATGTTTCGGCGGTGATGTCGGGGCAGCGGTGATCGCCGGCGCTGGGTCCG
>JAYUMN010000286.1:0-3585 GCA_043762595.1 Frankiales bacterium | reverse complement strand
GACAGCTTCGATGCGCCATCGGCGGTGAGGCCCGCACCGGTGGCGAGGGCTTGGCTGCCGTCGACGAGCTTCTCGCTGCCGGCTGACGCCTTACCGAGTCCGGCTGACAGCTTGCCGGAGCCGTCGGCGAGCTGCTGGGTGCCGTCGGCCAGCTTGGTGTTGCCGGCGCTGATCTTGCCGAGGCCGGTGGCGAGGTCACCCGAACCGGCAAGCGCCTTGTGCAGGCCGGCGGAAAGCTGGTTGGTGCCGTCCGCGCCGGCGCCAAGGCCGTCGTGCAGTTTGTTTGCGCCGGCTGAGAGCTTGCCGAGTCCGTCCAGGAGTTGGCCGACGCCGGCGCTGAGCTTGCCGAGCCCGTCGTTGGCGCCGTCGGCGACGGCCGTCAGGGTGCCGTTGCCGGCGATGACGACGTTGGCTGCCTGGCCGCTCGCCGCCAGCCCTGGGGTGGCGTTCGGGACGACCGCGCGGGTCTCGAGCCGGGCGACGGGCGTGCCCTTGCCGGCCGTCTTGGCCGTGTAGCTGACGACGTTGGTCGGCGACCCGAGCGGTGCGAACAGCACCATCGACCAGGTCAACTCGTGGCTGCCGTCGGCGTTGGCGGCGATCCGGGCGCCATCGGCGACGACCTCGGTGAACGAGGCCGGCAGGCTCACCCTGAGCTCAGCGACGAGCGGCAGCGCGACATCCTGGTTTGCCGTCGTTGTCTTACCGTCGGCATCTGCGTAGCTGACCGGCATGCTCTTGCTGCTGGTGTTCTCGACATGGAAGGTGCTGACCAGCTCCCCACCGTCCTGGCCGGCCCGGTCCGCGCCCAGGTCCTTGCCGTCGAGCTGGTCGGTGATCGACATCTTGACCGGCAGTGCAGCGCTGTCGGGGGCCGTGGTGTTGCCACCGAGGCTTACGACCGACCGGACGGCCCCGTCCGCGCCGATGGTGGCGCGGACGGTGGTCGGGGCGGTTGCCTCGGCGGCGAAGGCCACACCCGACGAGCCGAGGCACAGGCCGAGGACCACCGCGAGCGCGCCGGTGTGCGTGACGGTCTTCCAGGTCGAACCGGCGGAGCAGGTGGTCATCTGGTGCAGTCCTTTTGTCGTGGTGCGGCGGGTCGACCGGTCAGGCATGTGCGTCCTTGGCGGCCTTGTAGCGCCGGGGGCGTGAGAGCACCGTCGCAAAGGCCACAGCGAGCACCAGCGACAGGCCGGTGAAGACCTCGCTGATCCAGTTCGAGACACCGGCGAAGGTCAGGCCGGTGATGTTCACGGCAAGGAAAAAGATCGCGACGAGGGTGCCGAGGACGTTGAGGCGGCCGAGCTTGAACGACGCGGCGCCGAGGAACGCGGCGGCGATCGCGGTCAGCGTGAAGCTCTGCCCGACCTGCGGGTTGCCGGCGCCGCTGTGCGCCAGCAGCAGGACACCGGCCAGGCCGGCGAACGCACCGGAGAGCACGAATGCGGTGCGGATGTCGCGTTCCACTCGGATCCCGACCAGCCGGGCGGCGGCCTTGTTCGAGCCGATTGCGTGCAGATTCCGGCCGTACGGCGTCTGCTCGAGCAGGTAGTAGACGACTGCGGCCACAACGACCAGCACGTAGACGATGCTTGGGACGCCGAACTGGTTGCTGCTGCCGAACTCGAGCAGGTTCTTTGGGATGCCCTGCACGATCGCCAGGCCCTTGGTGTACCAGTCGACGGCGCCGAGGATGACCGAGGCGGTGCCGAGCGTGACGATGAACGGGTCGATGCTGAAGACCGTCACGATCAGTCCGTTGAGCAGGCCCACGAAGGCGCCGACGGCGATGCCGAACAACACGCCGATCAGCAGTGGCACGTGTTGATGGGAAAAGATCGCGGCGCTGGCGATGGAAGCGAGCCCGGCGGTCGACCCGATCGACAGGTCGAGGTTGCCCGACACCATCGGGATGAGCAGGCCCAGGGTGAGCACTGCGAGCACCGACTGGTTGGCTGAGACGTTCTGGAAGTTCGCGGTGGTCGGGAAAGCGCCCGAGGTCTTGCTCCAGGTGGAGTAGACGGCGATCGAGGCGATCAGCAGGAACAGCAGGGAGTACTGCCGGAGTAGGTCGCCAGCGAGGGTGCCGGCGCGGCGGCGTTCCGACCCGCTAAGCGTCGGTGGGACATCCTGGTGTGAGGACAGCGGCGCAGCGTCTGCCTGGTGGTCGACCGTGCCGGCCTCGGCGGCAGTGCTGGTCACGGCGTTGCGCGGGCGGGTCATGCAGCGGTCTCCGAGAGGTTGACGAGCTCGGTGAGGCGGTGCGCCTCGAGTGGCGGACGGACTTCGGCGGCGATCCGGCCGCCCTGCAGGACGAGGACCCGGTCGCACGCGTGTGCCAGCTCCTCCGGGTCGCTGGCCACGAACAGCACGGACGTGCCGGCCTCAGTCGCCGCACGCACGAGCGCGTAGATCTCGCTGCGGGCGCTGATGTCGACACCCTGGGTGGGTTCGTCGAGCAGCAGCACCACCGGCTCGCGGCGGAGCCACCTGGCCAGCACGACCTTCTGGGCGTTGCCGCCGGACAGTGTCTCGACCGGCTGCCTGTCGCTCCCCACCCGGATGAGGAACCGCCGGATCGCATCGCTGCTGTCGCGCCGTTCCCGATCGTGGGAGTAGCGCAGGCCGCTGAAGTAGTCGCCCGCGGCGCCCGCAGTCATGTTGTGCCGCACCGATTCACCGGCGAAGATCGCATCGGCCTGGCGTTCCTCCGGGACATACGCCATCCCGGCCGCCATCGCCGCCGACGGCGTGCCGAAGGCCACTTCACGGCCGCCCAGGGTGATGGTTCCGCCGGTCACCGGGTATGCCCCGAACAGCATCCGGAGCAGCTCCGAGCGGCCCGAGCCCAGCAAGCCGGCGATACCGAGCACCTCACCGCGGTGCAGGTCGAACGAGACGTCCTTGAGCGGCCCGCCGGACAACCCGCGCGCGGCGAGCACCACGTCGGCGTCGATGCCGTCGACCGGGTCCGGGAACAACCGGTCCAGTGGCCGGCCGACGATCAGCTCGATGAGCGCGGCTTCGCTCAGCCCCTCGGCGTCGACCGTGGCTATCTTTTTACCGTCCCGCAGGACGGTGACCCGGTCGGCGACCGAGAGCACCTCGTCGAGCCGATGGCTGACGTAGAGGATGGTCTGCCCTGCCGCGGCGTACCGCCGGACGCTGTCGAGCAGTTGCTCGACCTCCGACGCGGGCAGGGCCGCGGTGGGCTCGTCGAGCACGAGTACGCCACTGTCGGCGTGCTCGCGGTCCTGGACGGCCCGGATGATGGCAACCCGGGTGCGGTCGGCCGCCCGAAGCGCACCCAGCGGCGTGGTCGGGGCGGCCGCCACGTGGTAGCGAGCGAGCAGCGCCGCGGTGCGTTCGTTGAGCTGCTTCCAGGCGATCTTGCCGGCCCGGTTGCGCGGGAACGCAGACCCGAATGCGATGTTCTCGGCGATCGAGAGCTCGGCAAAGACAGCCGGCTGCTGGTGCACGAAGCGCAGCCCGCTGGCGTACGCCTTTTCTGGGTTCCAGGTTTCGGCGGCTACTTGTTGGTCGCCGAGTTCGAGGTGGCCGCCGGGTTCTGGTGTGACGACG
>JAYUMN010000285.1:0-2274 GCA_043762595.1 Frankiales bacterium | reverse complement strand
TGGGGCGCTCGGATACGCTGTCACGCACTCCGCGCTGATCTACGCGTACGACGCGGCCGACCGCCTCCCGGTCGTCTACCCGGGTGGCGTCACGCCGAGCGAGATCGCCGCCGATCTACCCGTCCTCGCCCACCCTGCAGGGAGCACGAAGTGAGCCGCCGCATCCCCCCCGTCCCGGCTGTCGCGTTGTTCGCCACGGCAGCCGCGCTGGCCGGGTGCGGCGCCGGGCAGAGTTCCCAGACGTACAAGCCGCGGACAGCAGCCGACTCGACCAACGCCTCGGTCGGCGCGCTGGCCCTGCGCAATCTCGCTCTCTCGCCGCCGAGCACCGGGGTCGCGCTGCTGGCCGGCGGCGACGCCGTCCTCACCGGGACGTTCGTCAACGAGGCGGACAAGGCCGACATGCTGCTGTCCGCAACGACCGACGCGGCGCCGACGGTGCAATTGCAGCAGGCCGGCGCGGCCGTGACGACCATCCCGGTGCCAGCCCTCGGCAGGTCCAGCGGCGAGGCCTCGCTGGTGTTGCGCGGGCTCACCCGGACGCTGCGCCCCGGCGACTACGTCACGGTGACCCTTGCCTTTGCTGAGAACGGCCGGACGGACGTCTCGGTGCCGGTACGCAATGATTTCACCCGCCCACGGGAGAACCCTGCCCCCGAGGTCAGCGCCACCCCGTAAGCGCAGCTGCCAACTTGTCGGTGGCGGCCGCTAACGTCCCGGCCATGCTGCAGCGACCGAGCGGGACGACGCCCCGTGCCTAGGCGGGCGGCGGGCTTCGCCTGCTCAGCATGCCGGGCCGAGGCGCTGCAGTGGGTGGGCAGATGCCCACGCTGCCAGGAGTTCGGCACGGTCGTCGAGGTCGCGCCGATACGGGCCCTGCCGGGGCTGAAGACGGCCGGCACCGGCACCGCCCCGGGTCGGGCCGCGCGATCGCTGGCCGAGGTGGCGGCCGATCAGACCCCGCGCGAGCTCACCGGGATGGGCGAGTTCGACCGGGTGCTCGGGGGCGGCCTGGTCGCCGGTCAGGTGGTCCTGCTCGCCGGCGAGCCAGGCGTCGGGAAGTCGACCCTGCTGGCCGCGGTCGCCCACGCGATGGCATCGCGCAACGAGGCCTCAACGGTGCTTTACGTGTCCGGTGAGGAGAGCGTCGAGCAGATCAGCGTCCGGGCCCGCCGGATCGGCGCGGTCGCTCCGGGCATCCTGCTCGCCGACGAGACCGACCTGGCCAACCTGCTCGGGCACGTCGAAGCGCACGACCCGATCCTGCTCATCGTCGACAGCGTCCAGGCGATGGCGTCGGCGTCGGTGGAGGGCCGCGCTGGCGGGATGACCCAGGTCCAGGAGGTCACCGCGGTGCTCACCCGGATCGCCAAGACCCGCCGGATGCCGCTGCTGCTGATCGGCCAGTCCACCCGGGAAAACGCCGTCGCCGGCCCGCGCGCGCTGGAACACATGGTCGACACGGTGCTGACCTTCGAAGGGGACAAGCACACCAGCCTGCGGCTGCTGCGGGCGGTCAAGAACCGTTACGGGCCGGCCGACGAGGTCGTCTGCTTCGAGCAGTGCGACGACGGGCTGCGGGAAGTGCCCGATCCGGCCGACCTGTTCCGCGGGCACCGTGACGTGCCGGTCCCGGGCACCTGCGTGACGGTCACCGTCGACGGTCGGCGCGCCCTACCGGCCGAGATCCAGGCCCTCGTAGCGACTGCCTCGACCGCCAATCCGCGCCGCGGGGTCAATGGCCTCGACAGCTCCCGGGTGGCGATGCTGCTCGCCGTCACCGAGCGGTCCGGTGAGCTCCGGCTCGGCGACAAGGACGTCTTCGTCGCGACGGTGGGCGGCGCCAAGCTCTCCGACCCGTCAACCGACCTGGCCGTCTGCCTGGCCCTTGCCTCAGCCGCCTGGGATGCCGCTATGCCGCCGGACGTCGCGGTCGTCGGCGAGGTCGCGCTGTCCGGCGACATCCGCCCTGTCCCGATGCTGAGCCAACGGGTCGCCGAGGCCGCCCGGCTGGGCTACCGGCGGCTGCTGGTCCCACCTGGCACGGCGCGCCACGTCAGTTCCATCCCGGCCGGGCTGGTGGTGGTCGAGGTGGCGCACCTCGACCGGGCGCTGGTCGCCCTGCGCACGATCGCGGGTGCGGCACGGTGACGGTCCGCGCGCACCGTGCCCGGCGTGCGCGCAACCTCCCTAGACTGCGGCGCCGGGG
This sequence comes from Frankiales bacterium, assembly GCA_043762595.1. GTDB lineage: Bacteria > Actinomycetota > Actinomycetes > Mycobacteriales > SCTD01 > JAYSQK01. Next base: position 65 of record JAYUMN010000285.1, on the reverse strand, counting down.
CGGTCGCAGACGGGAGCGCAGATGGCGACGACGGACGACTTGCTCCGCTCCACGCTGATCCTGGT
>JAYUMN010000284.1:0-3794 GCA_043762595.1 Frankiales bacterium | reverse complement strand
GACCGGCTGCTGGCTCGCATCTCCAAGGATGAGAACCTGCACATGGTGCTCTACCGCGACCTCGTCGCGGCTGCGCTGGAGGTCGATCCCACCGCAGCGCTCACGGCGATCACCGACGAGGTGGCTGGCTTCGCGATGCCAGGGACCGGCATCCCCGGCTTCGTTCGTCGGGCGGCCATCGTGGCCCGCGCCGGCATTTACGACCTGCGGGTGCACCGGGACGACGTCGTCGCGCCGATGCTGCACTTCTGGAACGTCTTCGCGTTGACGGGCCTCCCGGCAGCGGCCGAGGCCGAACGGGACCGGCTGTCGATGGTGCTGGCTGAGTTGGACCGTCGGGTGGACAAACAGCTCGAGCGGCAGCAGGCCCGGGTCAGCAGGTGACCGGACTGCTCGATGGCAAGCGGGTGCTGATCACCGGGGTCCTCACCGAGGCCTCGATCGCCTTCTCGGTGGCGCGCCTGGCGATCGAGCAGGACGCGGCCGTCGTGCTTACCGGCTACGGCCGGGGGCTGTCGATCACCCAGCGGATCGCCAAGCGGCTCCCCGGCGCGCCGCCGGTCCTCGAGCTCGACGTCACCTCCGAGGATCATCTCGCCGGGCTCGCCGCCAGCCTCGGCGGCCAGCTCGACGGGGTGCTGCACGCCATCGGGTTCGCACCGGCCTCGTGCCTCGGCAACGGGCTGCTCGATACCTCGTGGCCCGACGTCGCGACGGCGCTGCAGGTCTCCACCTGGAGCTATGCGGCGCTCGCCCGCGCCTGTCTGCCGCTGATGCCCGCTGGTTCGTCGTACGTCGGGTTGGACTTCGACGCCACCGTCGCCTGGCCGGCGTACGACTGGATGGGGGTGGCTAAGGCGGGGCTCGAGTCGGCCAACCGCTACCTTGCCCGCGACCTCGGCGCGCACGGGGTGCGCAGCAACCTCGTCGCGGCTGGGCCGATCAAGACGATGGCGGCCAAGAGCATCCCGGGCTTTGCGATGTTCGAGCAGGCCTGGCAGGACAAGGCCCCGCTCGGCTGGGACGTCACCGACGCCGAGCCGGTCGCCCGGGCCTGCGTCGCGCTGCTGTCGGACTGGTTCCCGGCGACGACCGGCTCGATCGTGCACGTCGACGGCGGCTTTCGGGCCGTCGGGGCCTGATCGCCGCTAGGCCGGTTGCAGCGCGACATCGGCCCCCATTCGGCCCTCCAGTGGCGCCCCGAACCTGCCGATGTCTCAAGGGCCCACCCGCCCGACTTCTTGGAGACGACATGGCGATCACGCCGGTCCACCCGATCAGCCTGCTGCTGCAGGCGCACGTGCCATTGACGCTCCTGCTCGACCTCGCCGACACGACCGGCCCGCACTCCTCGGCGATCTATGCGGCCGAGGGCGGTTGCCTGGAGTGGGCCGACGTCGTGTGCGGCGACATCGTCTGGGAAGACGATGCGAGCGAGGCGCTCGACGTCGCGACGCCGCACCTTGAGCACGTCTGAGCGCAGTTCAGGCCAGCCGTCGTACGCCGGGCAGCTCGATCCCGACCGACGCCGTGACCCGCTAGGCGGCGGCGATTCCGGCCAGGTCGACCCCCGACGGGTTGGGCACCAGCAGCAGCGCGGCCCCGGCGGCCAGCGGTGCCAGCAGCCCGACCCGCAGGCCGTTGTCGGTCGCCGGATCAAGCGTCGTCAACACCCGATCAGCGGGGTTGAGCCCGAGTTCGGGCAGCCCGCCGATCAGCTCTCCATCGAGTTCGATCCTGGGCTGCTGGGCCGATCCGCTCGAGAACCGGTCGCCGTAGGACGGGACTTCGCGGGCGTAGTCGAGCACCATCGCCGGCAACGGGCCGAGCGGCGCGCCCATCGGATGGCCGGACAGTGCGAACACGTCGGCGCAGCCAGCAGCCAGGGCAGCCTCGGCCTGCTCGGCGAGGACGAAGGCGAGGTCGCAATCGGCCAGCGCCTGCGGTTCGGTCACGATCGCGACGGTCGCGCCTGCTTCGACGCCGGCCAGCAGCAGCACGATGGTCTGCCAGTGCAGCGGTAGGAGCAGACCCACCCGCGCCGGGCCGCCGTGACCGTCGACGAGCAGGTTGGCCGACTTGGCCACCCAGTTGCCGGCGGTGGCCCCGGACAGCTCGACCCGGCCTGCCCCGGCGTACAGGGTGAGCAGGGGTTGGGCGGGGTCCCGCGGGCCCAGCAGCGTCACGGGGCGCAGGCGACGTTCTGCGCCGTCACGATCTTCGGCGTCGGGCTGGCACCCGCGGACGGGCGGGGCGCCGGGGTGCCGGTCACGGCGACCGCCTTCGCGCCGGCGTAGGCCGAGCCGACGACGACCTCCAGGGTCCGGTCGAGCGATGGGTCCTCCCGCAGCTCCGAGCCGGGTAGGGCAGCTGCCAGGGTGCGGGCCGAGTCAACCTTGTCCGGCCCGTAGCTGATGGTCGTCTGGCTGGCCCCCGAGCCCTTGTTTCCTGGGACGCCCACGATGGCGAAGCCGACTCCCGTCAGGTCGGCGGCAACCTTGCGGCCCAGGCCTGCGACGCCCGCGCCGTTGAAGACTCGGACCCGGACGGCCCCTGGTGGGACGGTCAGCGTCGAACTCGCCGCGGCCGGCTTGTTCGCCGGTGGCGCGTCCGGTGCCTGGTCCTGACGCAGCGCGTCGAACAGCGCAGCGTCCTTGGCGTCGTCGAGCAACACGACGGACGCACCGAACCGGACCCCGCCGATGTCGGCGATCGGGACCGTCGTGAAGATCACCCCACCGGCGCTGAAGCCCCGGAGTCGCAGCGCGAGGTCCTTGAGGTTGCCGACGGAGAGTTGCTCGTCACCGGTCAATGAAGAGGTGGCGATGTCGAGGAAGCCGTTGAGCTTGAACGGGTTGAGCAACGTGCCGGCTGACAAGACCTTGCGCACGACGGAGCCGATGAAGAACTGCTGCCGGGAGATCCGGTCGATGTCGCCGCTGGGCAGCTTCTTGCGCTGCCGGACGAACGACAGCGCCTGGTCCCCGTTGATGTGGTGGTTGCCCGCGGTCAGCGCGATGCCGGAGTCGTGCTCGAAGGCGTCGTGTCGAAGGCAGACATCGACCCCGCCGAGTTTGTCGACCATCCCCCTGAAGCCGTTGAAGTCGATCTGCAGGAAGTGGTCGACCCGAATGTCGGTCAGCTGCTCGATTGTCGCGACGAGGAGCTTGGCGCCGCCTTCGGCGAAGGCGCTGTTGAGTTTATCGTGCCGAGCGGCATGCGCCTGGCCGGTCTTGGGGTCGGTGTAGGCCGGGATCTGGACGTAGGAGTCGCGAGGGAAGCTGACGAGCTGGGCCTTGTCGCTGTTGCCGAAAAAGTGCGCCAGGATCACGGTGTCGGAACGTTGCCCGACGACGAAGTTGGCGCCGGTGCCCTGCGTCCCCTGACCAGCCTTCAGGCCGGCCCGGCTGTCCGAGCCGACAAGGAGGTAGTTGGTGGCGTTGCGGGGCGCCTTGGCCGGGGCGGCCTTGCCGGGCAGCCTGATCTCACCGGCGATCCGGCTGATGTTGCCGTTGTAGTGGTTGACCGCGACGTAGCCAAGGATCGCCACCCCCACGACGGTGACGGCGAGGGTGACCGCGACCCAGGACAGCACCCGGGCCGCCCGCCGGCCCCGGCCGGCGGGCGCCACCGTAGGGACAGTTGCCCTGCTGCCTCGGCCGATCTGTGGGGCGCCAGCGCTCGGTCGCCGCCGCGGGTCGAACGCTGGCGGCAGGCGCGGGCCGTCGTACGGCGTGGGATCGCCGGTCGGCTCGTCGGGCGTGGTCAACGCGGGCTCCTCACGGTCACGGGGT
>JAYUMN010000283.1:0-1772 GCA_043762595.1 Frankiales bacterium | reverse complement strand
GCGGTCGTCTTCACCGGTGTCAACGCCCGCTACGCCAGTCAGCACCTGCTCGTCGACGGCGACCCGGCCGTCTACGCCGTCAGCGGTCAGCTGCTCGCCGACAACGGCAGCATCGTGCAGCACACCCGGGCCAACGCACTGTTCGGCGGCGCAGCGCGGCTCAACTACGCCGGCACCGGCTTCGACGCCGACGCCGACGAGGCGACCGTGCGCCCCAGCTTCATGCATCTGCTGCCCGAGGTGCTCGCTGTCGCGTCCTGGGCCGGCGGTCCGACGTTGCTGCTGCGTGCCAACGCCGTCCTCGCCGGCCTTGCGCTGCTCGCTGTCTTCGCCTGCGGAGTAAGGCTTGTCGGACCGGTGTGGTCGCTGATGGCGATGGCCGCGCTGGCGCTGCTGCTGCCCGAGCAGCATTTCAGTCGCGATGCGTTCAGCGAGATCCCGTCGCAGCTGCTGCTGTTCGCCGGGCTGACGCTGCTCATCGACCTGATCCGCCGCCGCGACCAGCTGCGCTGCCCGATCCTGCTCGGTGCGGTCGGCGGACTGGTCATCGGCGCCTCGTGCCTGGCCCGGATCGATGCGTTCGTCACGCTGATCCCGCTCGTCGTCTTCCTGACGGTGCTCTCGGTCGACGGGGCCCGGCGCCTCGCGGCCGGCCTGCTCGCCGGCCTCGGCGTCACCACCGTGCTCGGCGTGCTCGACCTGGTGATCGCCAGCCCGTCGTACCTGCGACTGCAGGGGCCCCAGGTGCGGCTGATCATCGTGGCGCTCGCTGTCGTCCTGATCGCCGGCACAATCGTCGCGACCCAGCCGGTGCGGGCGAAGGCGCTGTGGGCCAGGCTGGGTGGCCCGACCCTCGGGAGCGCGGCCGCCGGATTCGTCGGCCTGCTCGCGATCTACGCCTACGCCGTGCGCCCGCACGTCGCGATCGCCCGCAACCTCGTCGCCGGGCAGCCGACGCCGGTCAACGGTCTGCAGGTCGCCGAGGGCATGCCGGTCGAGCTGGGGAGGTCCTACGACGAGCTCAGCATGCGCTGGATCGGTTGGTACGTCGGACCGGTGGCCCTCGCGCTCGGCGTGCTGGGCTTTGCGTTGCTGCTGCGCCGCGTGCTGGCCAACCGCCGGGGCCGGGACGGCGACCTGGCCGTACTGCTGGTCCTGCTGGTGGTCGGGGCGAGCTCCGCGCTCTACCTGTGGAAGCCGAGCGTGAGCCCGGTGCAGTACTGGGCGACCCGCCGCTTCCTGCCGCTGACCTTTCCGGGGCTGCTGCTGTGCGCCGGCTGGTGTCTGGGCCGGTTGTGGGACGCCGGCGGCCGGGCCCGGCACAGGGGTGCCTGGCTCATCCGGACCGGCGCGGCGCTCGGCGTGGTCGCGCTGCTCGCCCCGCCGCTGTCCTACCTGCGCGGGCACCTTCGTGATCGCGACTACGTGCCGATGCTGGCGGCGACCCGGCAGATCTGCGCTGCGCTCGGGCCGCACGACGCCGTCCTGCTGCTGGGCGCCCCGATCTCGATGAGCCTGCCACAGACCGTCGGCGCCCTGTGCGGTGTACCGGTCGGGGTGCTCGACAACACCACCACGCACGCCGATCTGGACGTCTCCTACCGGCTGGCCAAGAAGGCCGGCAAGCGGCTGGTCTACCTCAGCCCGGTCGAGCGCCAAGTCATCTTCGACGGGTTCATCGACGCCGACTACCGCAAGGTGGTCGACCTGACGGTGTCGGTCGAGGCGTTGAGCCTCACCCGCCGGCCATCGGCCCGGTTCGCGTTCCCACT
>JAYUMN010000282.1:0-2067 GCA_043762595.1 Frankiales bacterium | reverse complement strand
CCGGCGGCCGGCGGACCGTGGGACTGCCCGGGCTGTTAACGGCCAACTCGATCCGCAGCCGGCGGGTGCTCAGCCGCAGCCGAAGGACCATCTTGCCGGTCGCACCGTGCCGGACGGCGTTGCCACTGAGCTCGCTGATCACGAGCACGGCCGACTCGCACACCTCGCCGAGCTGCCGAGCCCGGCACAGCAGTCGGACGACGGCACGGGCCACCCGCACGGCGCCGGGGTGCACGTCGAAGCGGCGCTCGCAACAGAGCAGGTCGGTCCCGACGAAGACCTCGCCGATGGGCCGGCCGGCCCTGCGCTCCAGCATCATCGCTGAGGTCTGCCCGGTCCCGGCCCTCCTGCACCGTTGCATGTCCGTGCCGCCGGGCAACCCTGGGGACAGCCGGTGCGACGGGTCCGGCCGCGCCGTGGCCGTTGCTGTCGGACCGGGCTGGTAGGACTGCGGCATGCCCACCCGACAGCCCGCGCCCACGATCCGAGCCCGCCCCCCCGACCGGCAGCGGTCCCGGGTCTACGCCGCCGAGCAGACCTGGTCGATGCGGCTGGACGCGGCCCGGCTCGGGGCCCGCCGGGCAGTGGTGGCCGGGAGCAGCATCGTGCTGCCGGTCGAGGTGCGCTTCGGCTCGCTCGACGCCGCCGCTCGGTATGCCGACGACCTGCTGAGCCGATGGGACGTCCCGCCGGTCGTCGTGCGGGCCCGGCGCGGGCAGGCCAAGGCGCACTGGGAAGCGCCCGGCACCGTCGCACTGCCGTGGCCTGAGCGAGGCGAGACCTGGGCCATGCGCGAGGCCGTCGTGCTCCACGAGCTGGCCCATCACCTGGCTTTCCACCTCGACGGCGAGCCTGGGCACGGGCCGGCGTTCCCGGCCCGGCTGCTCGAGCTCGTTGGCGCGGCGCTGGGCGAACAGGCGGCCTTCGTGCTGGGCGTCGATTACGCCGAGCACCAGGTGGCGGTCTCCCGTGGCTGACGAGCGCGTCCTGGACCGGATCGGCAAGCTACTGGCCCAGGCAGAGGGCACCGACAACGAGCACGAGGCGGACGCCTTCGTCACCCGCGCCCAGGAGCTGGCCACGTCGTACGCGGTTGATCTGGAGCACGCCCGGGCCCAGCAGGCGGCCCGGCGCGGGCGGCCGGGCGGTGCCGACAGCTTCGAGCAGCGCACCATGACGGTTGGCGAACGGGCCAAGCGGGGCAATCGGCAGCTGGTGCTGCTCTATGTCATCGTGGCCCGCGCCAACGAGGTGATGGTCAACGTGGCGCACGACAGCACCTTCGTGGTGGGCTTCGGCTACCCGGCCGACCTGGATGTCGTCGAGCAGCTGTGGGCCTCGCTGGCCACCCAGATGGCCGGTGCCGCCGGCCGCCGGTTACGCGGCGGCGAACACCGAGCGGCCGGCGATCCCGCGTTGTCCTGGCGGTTGTCGTTCTACGACGGCTGGCTGGTCGCGGTCCAGGAGCGGCTCAGCGCCGCCCGGTCGCGGGCCCTGCAAGCCGTGGACGCGGCTCCCGACGAAGGCCGGCCCGATCAGCGCGCCGGTGAGCTGGTGCTGCGGGCCAAAGCCGAGCGGGTCCGCGACTTCCACGACCACGCCTCGCAGGCCCGCGGTTCCTGGCGAGGCGCCCGGGCCAGCCACCAGAGCTCCGGCCAGGCGTTCTCGGCCGGCCACCGCGATGGCCAGCTCGCCCGACTCGGCGAACCCGCCGTGGAACGGCGCCGGGCGATTGGTTGACGCTCCCCTGCCGGCCCGGTCGGCCGTAGGCTGACCGGGTGGCTGCGCTGCTCATCATCCTGCTGGTGATCTTCGTCGGGCTGCCGCTGGCCGGGTTCGCGCTCGTGTCGCTGCTGTCAATGGCGGTCACCGGCTTGGTGATCGGCGCGTTGGGGCGGCTCGTCGCTCCGGGTCGCCACCGGCTCGGGGTGCTGGCGACCATTGCCATCGGGTTGCTCGGTTCGGTGCTGGGCCGGCTGATCGGACGTGGGCTGCACGCCGGCAGCCTGGGCACCCTGCTGCTCGAGATCGCCGTTGCCGCAGCCACCGTTGCGCTCGCCTCCGGCC
>JAYUMN010000281.1:0-6039 GCA_043762595.1 Frankiales bacterium | reverse complement strand
TGGGCTGATGTCATGTCGTACGCCGTCGCGACGTTGCCCTGGCCGGTAACCGGCGCGAAGATAAACGGCATGGCTGAGGTGACATGCGTCGATGGGTCGGTGCTAGGGGTGCTGGGGGTGCCGGTGGCCGACCGGGACGGGGTGCCGTACGAAGTGACGCTGCGAATGACCCGCAACGGCGAACCGTTCGGCGAGGTCGGCGAGCGCTGCGGCTATTTCGTCGCCGGCACCGCGGCCCGGTTGCGGGTGGCCAGGGGCAAGGACGAGGAGGGGTTCACCGAGAGCAGTGTCGAGACCGGCCTGCGGGCCTGGGCGCGGGACGTCGACGAGGACCCCGATGAGGCCTGGCATGTGCTCCGTCGCTATCTGCCGCGTGACCGCGAGCTATTCGCCTTCCGGGCCCGGGATCCCGACGACCTCGCGACTGTGGGTGAGCTTCGGACCACCCTGGAGGTCAAGCGCAGCTGGGCTGACGGCCGCTGGAGCCTGCGCTACCTGGCTGTCCTCCAGGCCTGGGGGCCGCAGGGCACGGGTGTCCGGGCGGTGCTGACCAGCGCCGACCTGCAGCGGTTCCTCGACGACCTGATGGCGGACTTCGCGGCGGTCGGCGCGACCTACGACGAGACCGACGACGCCTCGCCGCTGCGCCGGCCGGTGGGCTGAAGCCGGAACCGCCCCGTGCCGATGCACCGGCACATGACGTGCGACGGCTGCGGGGCAAGGGTCCGACCCGGGGCGGGATGGTGCGGTCAGTGCCACCAGCCGGTGACCGCACCCGTCGGGTCGACGGGTAGGTGGGTGCCACCACCACCACCGACCCTCCGCCCGGCCCAGGAGTTCAGCCGATGGCGGTCCGGCCCGATGTCGTTCGGCCCAGTGGGCCGAATCGCGTGGACGGCCGCCGTGCTGGTGGTGGCGGGCCTGTGCGTGTTCAGTGGGAACCCGTTCTCCATCGGCCTGTGGCTGCTGTTCGCGGGTCCGCTGCTGCTCCGGAGCATCTGGGCGCGCGCCCGGGTGTCCTGATCGCCGCCGGCGGATAGGGTCAGAGCTCGCCAGCCGACGTGGAGGAGGTGCCGCGGTGGGTCTGCGCGACCTCGCCTATGCCGGCTACGAGCGGCGCCTCGCGGCGTCGCTGGCCCGCTCCAGTGCCCCCGTTCCGCGGCATGTCGGTGTCATGCTGGATGGCAACCGCCGCTGGGCCCGGGCGACTGGTGCGGCAAGTGTCAACGACGGCCACCAGCGGGGTGCCGACAAGATCGCGGATCTGCTCGGCTGGTGTGACGAGGCGGGCGTCGAGGTCGTGACGCTGTGGCTGTTGTCCACCGACAACCTTTCGCGCCCCGACACCGAGCTCGCTCCGCTGCTGCGCATCATCGAGGGCGTCGTGGCCGATCTGGCCCGGCCGCAGAACCGCTGGACGCTCAACATCGTCGGGGCGCTGGACCTGCTGCCCGTCGAGACCGCCAGCCTGCTCAAGCAGGCGGCGGAGGGCACCGCCGGGCGGCCCGGCGTCATGGTCAATATCGCGGTGGCCTACGGCGGCCGGCGGGAGATCGCCGATGCCGTGCGGTCACTGCTCCAGGCGCACGCCGCGACCGGGGCGACCCTTGAGCAGGTGGCGGAGTTCCTCGACCCGGACCACATCGCCGAGCATCTCTACACCTCCGGCCAGCCCGACCCCGACCTACTGATCCGGACCAGCGGCGAGCAGCGGTTGTCGGGCTTCATGCTCTGGCAAAGCGCCCACAGCGAGTTCTACTTCTGTGACGCCTACTGGCCCGACTTTCGGCGGGTCGACTTCCTGCGGGCACTGCGGGCCTACGCCGCCCGCCAGCGCCGCTACGGCAGCTGAACCAGCAGCCGCACACTACGGTCACCCAGTGCCTCTCGATCCGCAGGTCGCCGCCCTGCTCGCGCTGCTGCCCCCCGCGGTCCCGCCGGCTTCGCTCACCCCGCGGGAGCACCGCGCCAACTATCGGGCGGTGGTCGCGGCCCGCCGCGGACCCGACTGGCAGCCCGAAGCGGTCGGCAGCTCCGCGGATCTCCAGGTCGCTGGGCTACCCTGCCGGCTGCACCGCCCGGCCGGTGTGCAGCGGCCCGCAGTGCTCGTGTTCCTGCACGGCGGTGGCTGGGTCGTCGGCGACCTCGACACGCACGAGGCCATCGCCCGCAGCCTGTGCGCCCGCGCCGGCATCGCGGTGCTCGCGGTCGACTACCGGCTCGCCCCCGAGCGGCCTTATCCGGCGCCGCTCGAGGACTGCCTCGCCGTCGCCCGCTGGGCCGGGGAGCAGGACTTCGCCGCGGTCGCGGTGGGCGGCGACTCCGCCGGCGGGGGGCTGGCCGCTGCGGTCGCCCTCGTCTTTCGCGCCGAGGGCCGGCCACTCGCCGGCCAGCTGCTCATCTACCCGGCGCTGGACGGGGGCACGACAGCCCCGTCGTACGCGTCAATGGGGGAGGGCTACGGGCTTACCGCCGAGCAGATGCGGTGGTATTGGGACGCCTACGCCGGTCCGGCCGACCGGGCCGACCCGCTGCTGTCGCCGGCCGCCGCCGTCGACCTGACCGGGCTAGCCCCGGCCGTGATCGCGACGGCCGGGTATGACGTGCTGCGCGACGAGGGGGACGCGCACGCTGCCCGGCTCGCGGCGGCCGGCGTGCCGGTCTGGCACCGGCAGTACCCAGGCCTGGTGCACGGCTTTGCCGGCAGCGGCGCCATGGTCACCGCGGCGGACCAGGCGATCACCGAGATCGCCCACGCTGTCAGGGATCTGCTCACCTGAAGTGCACCCGTTGGTTCCCGCGTGTCGGGCGCCCGCGGCGTCGGGTGCGTCGCGCACTGGTTTGAGCGGCTGGCATCAACGCCCGCCGCTCGGGAGGCCCAGTGCGCGCAGGCGTGCGAGCGGGGGCCGCGACTAGGCCCTCGCGGCCCGGTCCCGGTCGCTGCAGCCCCGTGGAGGCCCCGTGTCCGTGCCGCCGTACACGACCTTTGTGCTCGACACCTCCGTCCTGCTGTCCGATCCGGGTGCGATGGGCCGCTTCGCCGAGCACGAGGTCGTGCTGCCGCTCGTGGTCATCAGTGAGCTCGAGGGCAACCGCGACCACCCTGAGCTTGGCTGGTTTGCCCGGCAGGCCCTGCGGGTCCTGGACGACCTGCGGATCGAGCACGGCCGGCTCGATCAGCCGATCCCACTCGCCGGCGGCACCCTTCGGGTGGAGCTGAACCACTCCGGCGCTGAGGTGCTGCCGGCGGGGTTCCGGGTCGCCGACAACGACAGCCGGATCCTGACCGTTGCCGCCAATCTCGCCGCCGAGGGCTTCGATGTGGTGCTCGTCAGCAAGGACCTCCCGCTGCGGGTCAAGGCCGCCGCGATCGGGCTGACCGCCCAGGAGTACCGCGCCGAGCTCGCCGTCAACAGCGGGCACACCGGGGGGCAGGAGCTGGGTTACCTCCGGGGCGACACCGCCGAGAAGTTGGGCCCGTGGGCGCAGGCCGGCTTCGACACCCTCGGCGCGCTCGTCCCCCCGGAGGTGGTCGAGGAGGTGATGGAGCGCGGTCTGCTCGAGGTGCTACCGCTGACCCACATCCGGGGGCGCTCGCTGCACGACGCGTTCGTCATCGTCGACGAGGCGCAGTCGTTGGAGCGCGGGGTGCTGCTGACCGTGCTGTCCCGGCTGGGCCGATCTTGCCGGTCTGCTCAGCGACACGCCGAGCGCGGCGACCAGATCGTCAAGATGCGGGTCTGCGGGGCGGTGCGGCGCCCGGACTACGACCGCGGGCTCTAAGGTGCGCGGCGTGGATGCACCTGCGATCAGTGCGCGCGGCCTTCGTCGGAGCTTTGCCGGCACCGAGGCGGTGGCCGGCGTCGATCTTGACGTCCAGCCCGGCGAGGTGTTCGGCTTCCTCGGCCCGAACGGCGCCGGCAAGACGACGACCGTCCGGATGTTGTGCACGCTGCTGCCGCTGTCTGGCGGCTCGGCGACGGTGGCCGGGCACGACGTCACGAGCGAGTCGGCGGCTGTCCGCCGCAAGATCGGCGTGGCCCTGCAGGAGATCGGCCTCGATCCGCTGCAGACCGGCCGCGAGCTGCTCGAGCTGCAGGCTGGGCTCTACCGGGTGGCCAAGCCGAGGGAGCGTGCCGCGGAGCTGCTCGAGCTGGTCGGGCTGACCGAGGCGGCCGGTCGCCGGGTCAAGACCTACAGCGGCGGAATGAAGCGCCGGCTCGACCTCGCCAGCGCGCTCGTCCACGCGCCCGAGGTGCTCTTCCTGGACGAGCCGACGACTGGACTCGACGTCACCTCTCGCATCACCGTCTGGGACGAGGTACGCCGGATCAACGCGATGGGTACGACCATCTTCTTGACCACGCAGTACCTCGAGGAGGCCGACCAGCTCTGCCAGCGGCTCGCCATCATCGACGGTGGCCAGCTCGTCGCGGAGGGCACCCCGGACGCGCTGAAGCGCCAGATGGGGGCTGACGTCGTCACGATCGGGCTCGGGCGTGGTGGCCGCAAGCAGGACCTCCGGGATGCCGTACGCGGGCTCGCAGGTGTCGATCACGTCACCGACAACGAGGCCGGTGTCGCGGTCTACGTCACCAACGGCGCCCGCGCGGTCCCCGACATCGTGCGCGCGCTGGACGAGGCCGGCGTCGAGGTCGGCGCGATCTCGATCAGCCGACCGACCTTGGACGACGTGTTCCTCGAAGCCACCGGACGGTCCCTGGAGGACACGGCATGAACGACTTCCTGCTGCTGTCCCGACGCGCCGTCAAGGAGATCGTCAAGCTCCCGGCGGCGACGCTGCCCGGCTTGTTCATCCCGCTGTTCTTCCTGGCGGTCAACCTCGGCCAGGTCTCCAAAACCTTCACGAGCGCAACGCCGTTCCTGAAGGGACAGACCTACGTTGCGTTCCAGGTGCCGGTGTCGCTGGCCTTCGCGGTCGCGACCGCAACGAGCGGGCTGGCGCTGGTCACCGACATCGACCTGGGCTACTTCGACAAGCTGCTCGTGGCGCCGATCCGGCGTACCTCGATCGTGCTCGCCCGGCTCGCCGCGGACTTCGTGCGCGGACTCGCCAGCTCCACGCTGGTGCTGCTGCTCGGCCTCGCCTTCGGGATGCGGATCAAGAGCGGACCGCTTGGCGCGGTGCTCATCGTGCTGCTGGCAGCGCTGTTCGGTGTGGCCTACGCCGGGATCGGCCAGACCATCGCGCTCAAGACCCGCAACGTCCAGACGACCAACGCCAGCTTCATCATCTTCTTTCCGCTGCTGTTCCTCACCCCCAACTTTGTGCCGTTCGAGCTGCTGAGCGAGCCGCTGCGCACCCTCGCCCGCTACAACCCGGTCAGCTACGTCATCGAGGGACTCCGGTCGCTGATCCTGGACGGGTTCGTCGCCAGCAAGCTGCTCGAGTGCCTCGCGGTGATCGTCGGCGCCGGCATCCTGCTCACCGGCCTGTCGCTGCGCGCGCTCGCCAACTACGACAAGGACTGACCGCCCGGTACGCCGGGGTCTGCCTCACCAAGCGGCCAATACCCTGGCCGGACCGACCAGGACCGGGGGAGCAAGATGAAGTTGTCCGTGCTGATGCCCGCCTACAACGAGCAGGCGACCCTTGCTGCAGCGGTCAAGCGCGTCCTGGACGTCGAATATCCATGCGAGATGGAGCTCGTCGTCGTCGACGACGGCAGCGCCGACCGGACCGCCGAGGTGCTCGCTCGTCTGCACGACCCGAGGCTCGTCGCGCACCGGCACGACCGCAACCATGGCAAGGGGGCGGCGATCCGCTCGGCAGCCGCGCTGGCCACCGGCGATTACATGATCATCTGCGACGCCGACCTGGAGTACGCGCCCGAGCAGATCCCCAGCCTGCTCAAACCCGTGCTCGCCGGCGAGGCCGAGATCGTCTACGGGACCAGGACGTTCGGCAGCCACACGGCGTTCTCCTTCTGGTACGTGATGGGCAACAAGGGCGTCACGTTGGCCGCCAACATGTTGTTCGACGCCTACATCAGTGATCTGGAGACGTGCTTCAAGCTG
>JAYUMN010000280.1:0-2326 GCA_043762595.1 Frankiales bacterium | reverse complement strand
GGGCATTCCCCACCGACCCGCAGCGCCTCGACGAGGGCGACCGAGCGGCCGGCCTCGGCCAAGGCGTTGGCGATGGACTCACCGGCGGAACCGGCGCCGAGCACAACGACATCGAAAGACTCCATGACGACTTCTTCACCCCTGCAGGGGGCCGTTACACCTCGCGCCCGTCGACGTCATGTCCGCGTCGTCCCGGCCAGCGCCCCCACCAGGTCCTCGATGAGGTCGGCCGGGTCCTCCAGACCGATCGAGATACGCACCGCGCCGGGGTCGATCCCGGCCGCCGCGAGGGCCCCGTCGTCGAGGGCGAGGTGGGTGGTGCTCGCGATGTGCACCGCGGTGGTGACGGTGCCGCCGAGACTGGTGGCGCGCTGGATGAGCTGCAGGCCGTCGATCAGGTCCATACCGGCAGAGCGACCACCCCGCGGCGTGACGGTCACGACGGCGCCGTAACGGCCGTCATCGAACAACCGGCGGGCCAAGGCGTGACTGCGGTGCGACGGCAGGCCGGGATGGTCGACACGGGCGACGGCCGGGTGTGCCTCCAGCGCGGTCGCGACGGCCAGGGCCGATGCGCATTGCCGGGCCACCCGCAGCGGCAGGGTGGCGAGCCCGCGGTGCAGCAGCGCCGCATCGTCGGGTGACAGCGCTCCGCCGAGATCGACCCGGGCTGCCCGGACCCGGGCCACCAGGTCCGGCTCGCCGACGACGACACCACCGGTGACATCGCTGTGCCCGCCGAGGTATTTCGTCGCTGAGTGCACGACGAGGTCGACGCCGTGCTCCAGCGGCCGGCAGACCACCGGCGAGGCGAAGGTCGCGTCGACGACGAAGGGCACCCCTGCCTCGCGGGCCACTGCCGACAGGGCCGGCAGGTCGGCCACCGTCATGGTCGGGTTGGCCAGCACCTCACCCCACAGCACCGCCGTGGTGGAACGCAGGGCCGACCGGACCGCAGCCGGGTCGGTGCCGTCCACGAACGTCGTCGCCACGCCGAAGCGGGCGAGCTGGCGGGTCAGCAGCGCCCACGTCCCGCCGTACACCTCGCGTGGCGCGACGACGTGCGAACCGGCCTGTGTCAACGCCATCAAGGTGGTGGCGATGGCGGCCATCCCGCTCGCGAACGGCTGCCCGGCGACCGGTGTGGCCACCCCGACGCCCTCGAGGGCTGCGACGGCATCGGCGAAGCGTTGGGCTGTCGGGTTGTCGGTGCGGCTGTAGGACCAGCCGGGCTGATGACCCGCGAACACCTCAGCGCACTGCCGAGCCGAGGCAAACACGAAGGTGGCGGTGCGGTGCACCGGGGGCACCAGCGGCTGCTGAAGGACGGGCGGCGGCGGCGGGCCGTGCACCGCCCGGGTGCCCTCGCCTGGTGTCGTCACTCGCTCGCTGCCGGGCGGCTCATCAGGCCGCGCACCATCTCGGTCGGCGTCATGCCCTCGTGCACCACGGCGACCACATGCTCGGTGATCGGCATGTCCACGTCGTGCTTACGGGCCAGGTCGAGGATCGAACGGCAGCTCTTGACCCCTTCGGCGGTCTGCTGCTTCTGGGCCAGGATCTGCTCGAGGGTCTCGCCGCGGCCGAGCTTCATCCCGAAGGTGCGGTTGCGCGAGAGCGGTGAGGTGCAGGTGGCGACCAGGTCACCGAGACCGGCGAGGCCGGCGAAGGTCGTCGGGTCGGCGCCGAGGGCGACGCCGAGCCGAGACGTCTCGGCCAGGCCGCGGGTGATCAGCGAGGCCTTGGTGTTGTCGCCGAACCCCATCCCCTCGGCCATGCCGGTGGCGAGAGCGATGACGTTCTTCACGGCGCCCCCGAGCTCGCAGCCCACCACGTCGATGTTGGTGTACGGCCGGAAGTATCCGGTCGCGCAGGCCCGTTGCAGCCGGGACGCGACGCCGAGGTCGCTGCACGCAACGACCGTCGCCGCCGGCTGGCCGACGGCGATCTCCTTGGCGAGGTTTGGACCAGTGACGACAGCGACCTGCGAGAAGGGCACGTCGCCCACCTCGGCGATGACCTCGCTCATCCGCTTGGTCGTGCCGAGCTCCACGCCCTTCATGAGGCTGACAAGGACCGCGCGGCGGGTCAGGCCCGACGCGACGGCCCCGAGATTGGCGCGCAGGCTTTGCGATGGCACCGCGAGCACGACGAAATCGGCGCCGTCGACGGCCTCGAGTGCGTCCGAGGTGGCCGTCAGGTTGTCCGGCAGGCGGACGCCCGGCAGGTAGTCGGGGTTCTCGTGGGTGTCGCGAACCGCTGCCGCGAGTTGCTCGCGCCGGGCCCACAGCACCACCTCGGACCCCGCGTCGGCCAGCACCTTGCC
>JAYUMN010000279.1:0-2619 GCA_043762595.1 Frankiales bacterium | reverse complement strand
GGCCCGGTCGGTCGCTGAAGCAGAGATCATGGAGGCACCTGGGCGGAGGTCGGCGACCGGGGCGGCGGGGGTTGTTCCGCGGGGCGGTCCTGGCTGGGGCAGCAATGGCGGGCCTCGGGTTCGACGTCGAGGCCACAGCCCCGGCCGGCGCGGCTGTTGGCGGCAGGCACGTCGCCCGTGAGCGGGTCCCTCGCGTGCGACGCGCTGCTGCGACGTTCGACCCGGTTGCCGTCGTCACCATGAGCCAGCTCGATCGTCGGGTCGCTGAGAAGTGTTCCGGTGGCGTCGCCGGCCGCAGCGCGCGCCGACGTGTTCCGGCCCTGCCCGTGCAACCGGTGGGGGCGCTCGCCTGAGCGCCAGGCGTTCAGGCGCCCAGCACCTCCGGTGCCGCGGCCGATTCGCCGATCGTGCGCACTTGCCGCTGTGGCCCGCCGATCTCGATCCCTGACGTGTCGAAGGCGGCGATCAGTCGCTCACGGACCTCGCGGGCCACCGTCCACTGTTCGAGCGGCGCCGTCTTCAGCACCAGGCGCAGCAGCAGGCCGTCGGCACCGATGTGCTCGAGCCCCCAGACCTCCGGTTGCTCGAGCACCTTGCCGGCCCAGTCCGGATCCTGCCAGAGCCCCTCCGCGGTCGACAGGGCCACGGTACGCACCAGCGCGATGTCGGTGTCGAGGGCCAGTGGCAGATCGAGCAGCGCGCGGGCCCAACCCTGGCTCTTGTTGCCCACCCGGGCGATCTCGCCGTTGCGGATATGCCAGACGGTGCCTTCCACGTCGCGCAACCGGGTGGTCCGCAGGCCCACCGCCTCCACCGTGCCGGTGGCCGGCCCGGCGTCGATGACGTCACCCACGCCGTACTGATCCTCGAGGATCATGAAGATCCCGGTCAGGAAGTCCTTGATGAGGTTCTGCGCCCCGAAACCGACTGCGACACCGACGATCCCGGCGCTGGCAACGACCGGGGCGAGGTCGAGCCCGACCTCGGACAAGGCCATCGCACCGGCGACTGCGACGACGCCGAACGACACGATGCTGCGCAGCACCGAGCCGAGCGTCTCGGTCCGCTGCCGCCGCCGCTCGGGCAGCAGGGCGGTGGTGTCAAGGGCCCGGGCCCGATCGGTCAAGGGACGCAGGACGACCGGCACGCTGCCCTCCACGGCCGATCGGACGAGGCGCCGGACAGCCCGGTTGAGCACGGCCCGCACGACGACGGCGACGACCACGATCAGCAGCAGCCGTGCCCCGTGCGCGCCGTAGGTCTCGAACAGCTTCCTCACGTCAGCTTCAACCCGGTGTGCGCGGCCAGGAACGCCATCGTGTCGACCGACAGCCCGAGGGTCCGGCTCACCGACCGGGCGCCGTGGCCGACGTCGCGCTCGTCGCGCAGCAGCACCGGCCGCTTTGAGGTACTCGCGTGCTGCAGCGCCGCGCAGAGCTTGCGGGCGTGCAGCGGGTCGACCCGGCTGTCGCCGTCGAAGACCGTGAACAGCACCGCCGGGTACGCCGTACCGGGCGTGACGTTGTGGTAAGGGCTGTAGCCCAGCAGCCAACCGAGCTCGTCGGGATCGGCAACGGTGCCGTACTCGTCGTTCCAGGTGCGGCCGAGGCCGAACAGCTCGTAGCGGACCATGTCGAGCAGCGGGGCGCTGCACGCCACGGCTGCGTAGGCGCCGGGGCGCTGGGTGAGCGCCGCACCGACCAGCAGGCCGCCGTTGCTGCCACCTGAGATACCCAGCTGGGCAGACGATGTCCAGCCCCGGTCGACCAGCCAGTCGGCGGCGGCGTGCAGGTCGTCGAAGACGTTCTGCTTATGTTCGCGCATCCCGGCCCGGTGCCAGGCCTCGCCCTCCTCGGTGCCGCCGCGCAGGCCGGCGATCGCATACACACCGCCGGCAGCGACCCAGGCCAGCGGTGTCGCGTCATAGTCCGGCTCCAGGCTGATGCCGAACCCGCCGTAGCCGTAGAGCACGGTCGGCCGGGGGTGGTCCGGTTGCGCCGCGGCCGAGATGAGCAGCAGGTGCACCACCGTCCCGTCGTACGACGGGTAGGCGATCTGCTGGATGTGCACCGGTGGCAGGTCGACGGCCGGGGGCGCCTGCCAGGTCGTGAGCGTGTCGCCGTGCAGGCGCAGGGCGCGCTGCGGGGTGTCGGTGGAGGTCCAGCCGATCCAGGCGTCGGTGCCGCCGTCGGGGTGGGCGGTCAGCCCGGCGACCGTGCCCGGGCCGGGCAGCTCGACGTCGCAGACCGGGACGCCGTCGAGGTCGAGCACCGAGAGCTCGCCGAGCGCGTGCCGGGTCCGTGAAACGACCAGCCGGTCGCGCAGCAGCACCGCGTCGACCAGCACCGCGTCGGCGTCCTCGGGCACGACCGTCGTCCAGATCGTCGGTGCGGCAGGGGAAGTGACACACAACCGGCCCCGGGGCGCATCGCGGTCGGTGAGCAGCCAGAGCCGGCCGTCATGACCGAACCACGGCGAGAGCTGCGCGTCGACGCCGATCTGTACCTCGGCTGGCGGGCCGCCGGCGACGAGGTCGAACAGCCAGACATCGGTGCGCGGTGCGGTCCCCGCGCTGGCCGTCACGACCAGCCAGTGGCCGTCCCGGGACATCGAGCAGCC
>JAYUMN010000278.1:0-1552 GCA_043762595.1 Frankiales bacterium | reverse complement strand
CTCGATGTGGTCAAGGCGGCGCTGTCGCGCACCCCGCTCATCGGGCCGCCCATCTACGAGGCGCTGCATGGGCTCAAGCGTGGCATCAAGGACTTTCTGCAGCCGCAGGTGCTGTTCGAGGACCTGGGCCTGAAGTACGTCGGGCCGATCGACGGCCACGACGAGCAGGCGATGGAGTCGGCGCTGCGCCGGGCCAAAGACTTCGGTGGGCCGGTCATCGTGCATGCCGTGACGGTCAAGGGATACGGCTATCAGCCGGCGGTCGACGACGAGGCCGACTGCCTGCACAGCGTCGGGGTCGGCACCGATCCGCTCACCGGGAAGGGACTCACCCCGGCCGCCCGCTCGTGGACCAACGTGTTCTCCGACGAGCTCGTGGCCGTTGGCGAGGAGCGACCAGACGTCGTTGCGATCACCGCCGCGATGCTGCAACCCGTTGGCCTGCAGCGCTTCTCACAGGTCTATCCGGACCGTACCGTCGACGTAGGCATCGCCGAGCAGCACGCTGTGACCTCCGCCGCCGGCCTCGCGATCGGCGGCATGCATCCGGTCGTCTGCCTCTACGCCACCTTCCTCAATCGGGCGTTCGACCAGGCCCTGATGGACGTCGCGCTGCACCGGCTGCCGGTGACCTTCGTGCTCGACCGGGCCGGAATCACCGGTGAGGACGGCGCTTCGCACAATGGCATGTGGGACCTGTCGATCCTGCAGGTCGTGCCCGGCATCCGGATCGCCGCACCCCGCGACGAGCCCACCCTGCGCGAGGAGCTCCGGGAAGCTCTCGCGGTCGACGACGGGCCGACGGTCGTGCGCTTTCCCAAGGGTGCGGTCGGCGACGACATCGCGGCGATCGAGCGACGGGGCACCGTCGACGTCCTGAGCCGGGCCGACAGCGATGACGTGCTGCTGGTCGCGGTCGGCGCGATGGCCCGGGTGGCCCTCGAGGTGGCCGGCCGGGTTGGGGACCAGGGGATCGGGGTCACCGTCGTCGACCCGCGCTGGGTCACCCCGGTCGCGCCCGAGCTCATCGAGTTGGCCCGCGGCTATCGGCTTGTCGTCACCGTGGAGGACAACGGTCGTACCGGCGGGGTTGGCTCGGTCGTGTCGCAGGCCCTGCGGGACGCCGATATCGACGTGCCGACCCGTGACATCGGCATCCCACGCCGGTTTCTCGACCACGGCACGCGTGCCGAAGTGCACGCCGAGATCGGCCTGACCGCACAGGAGGTGGCCCGCCGCATCGTCGAGGCGATCGCCCGGCTCGAACCGGCGATGGACTCGGCAGAGCGCACCGCCTGAGCCACGCGCGGCACTCCGGTGCCCCGTGCGCTGGCTGCAGAGCTGTGGTCGCGCCGGGTGGTTGCACCACCGGAGGTCCTCTCCCGGTGTTCCTTAGCGGGATGAAGGGCACGTCCGCAAAGATCATCTGGGCGCCCGAACTCACCGTGGATCACCGGTTCCCGATGGGGCAATGATCATCTAGACGTCGGTGCGCGGCGCGCCGGGTGTGTTGAGCCGCAATCGCCTGATGATCATGGTGAGGTCGCCGGTC